>JADLFU010000158.1 GCA_020849655.1 Polyangiaceae bacterium
CGAGCCGAATTGGGCTGAAATCCGCGCGCAGGCGTGGCCGTGCCACGTCGAGCACGGTTTCACCCAAGACGGCCGAAGGACGCTAGGAATCCGGCGCTCGCGACGAAGGGCTCCCGAAACCCATGCTGAGGAGGTGTCCCCGACCCGCGCGCCGAGCCCGCGCTCACTTGCACGGTCGGAGGATCTTCAGATCGCCCTCCATCACCTCGCACATCGGCACCGGCGTGACCCCGCGCCCGCCAGCTCCCTTCGCGCCCGCGGTCGTCGTCGCGGGGGGCGAGGACGGCGCGGCCGGGCGCGTGAGCTTCAAGGTGAGCGTCTGATCCTGCTGGGCGAGCACCTTCAGCGCGCCCCGCAGCTCGCCCTTCTCCGCCGTGATCTCGGCCGCCTCGTGCGGCTGCGCGAGCACGTCGCAGGGGCTCGCGTCGCACACCTGGAAGCCGCCCTTCTTCACGACCGCGCCCTCGGGCTCCGTGACCACGCGCAGCTTGACCGTCTGCGCCGGGGCGACCGGCGGCGGCGCGGCGCTCGCGACGACCGAGCTCGGCGCAGGCGGCGGCGGGGGCTCGTGCCGCACGGGCGGCGACACGAGCGGGGCAGGCGGCGCCGTGGCCCCGTCGCGGCGCGCCGTCATGCCCACGTACACCGCGACCGCCGCGCCCGCGACGAGCACCGCCACGACGCCGAGCGCCTTGCCGGACCGGCGACGCGGCGCGATCTCCGCGACCGTCTCGGCGCGCACGCCCGAGCTCGTCCGCGAGAGCACAGCGACCAGCGGGATGGGCTTGACCGACGCGCCCGCGTGAGGATCGATGGGTACGGTGCCGCCGCGCGCCGCGAACAGCGACCGCGACGGCGCTTCGCGCCCCTCCGGCGTCGCCGCGAGCGCCTCGCCAAGCTCACGCATCGACGCGAACCTGCGCGCGGGGTCCTTCTCGAGCGCGCGCGCCACGAGCGCCTCGAGCGCGGGCGACAGATCGATCCAGGGCGCGACCGAGCGCAGCGGCGGCACGGGCTCGGTGATGTGCAGCGTGAGCGTGTGCACGACCGAGTCGCCCTGGAACGGCACCTTGCCGCACAACAATTCGTACAGGATACAGCCGCACGCGTAGACGTCGGCGCGCCCGTCGACGTCCTTGCCGGACGCCTGCTCGGGCGCCATGTACTCGGGCGTCCCGAACACGGTGCCCGCCTTCGTCAGCTTGCGCGACGGGGGCGCCGCGCCCAGCTCCGTCGGCGCGTCGACGAACGCGGCCTCGCCGAGCTCGCGCACCTTCGCGATGCCAAAATCGACGATCTTCGCGCGCTCGCCCTCGAGGAAGATGTTCTCGGGCTTCATGTCGCGGTGCACGACGCCGCTCTCGTGCGCCGCCGCGAGCGCGCCCGCGACCTGGAGCATCAGCTCGACCACCCGCGAGACCGGCAGCCGGCCGCGCCGGACGACCTCGGCCGCGAGATCGTGCCCCTCGAGGAACTCGAGCACGAGGAAGAACCGGCCGTCCTCGAGCTGCCCGAAATCGAACACGTCGACGACCGACGGGTGCTTCACGCGGGACGAGCTGCGCGCCTCCTGGAGGAAGCGCGCCGCGACGTCGGCCTTCCGGCTGTATTCGGCCTTCAGCACCTTGATGGCGACCTTCTTCTCGATCGCCTCGTGCAGCGCGAGGTAGACCTCGCCCATCCCGCCCTCGCCCACGCGCTTCACGACGCGGTAGCGCCCCGCCACCTGCGCGCCGATGAGCGGGTTGGGCGGGGCGGCGAGCGGCGTGCCGTCGTGCGGGCAGACGCGCGCGTCGGGGCCGAGGTCGCGCCGGCAGGTCGGGCAAGAGCGCTGCGCCATCGATCGGGGGCCCCGGGGGGCACGCGACCGTACCACGAGGAATCCAAAACGGCGCGGCGTGACCCGGTGTATTCGTGCCTCCGTGCGCACCGCGGCGATGCTGGTCATCGGCAACGAGATCTTGAGCGGCAAGATCCAGGACGCGAACACCGTCGCGCTCGCCGCGCTCCTGCGGCGCCTCGGCGTGTCGCTGCGGCGCCAGGTCGCCGTGCTCGACGACGTCGAGACCATCGCGCAAGAGGTGCGCGCGCTCTCGGAGTCGCACGATCTCGTGTTCACGAGCGGCGGGGTCGGGCCGACGCACGACGACGTGACGATCGACGGCGTGGCGCGCGCCTTCGGCGTCGAGGTCGTCGAGGATCCCGGCCTCGCGGCGATGATCCGCGCGCACTATGGGCCGCGCCTGCTCGACGGTCACCTGCGGATGGCCCTCGTGCCCGCGGGCTCGACGCAGGAGACGACGGCGGAGATCACCTGGCCGCTGACGCGCCTGCGGAACGTGTTCGTGCTGCCGGGCGTGCCGGAGATCTTCAGGCTGAAGCTGCGCGTCGCCGAGCGGCTGATCGGCGTGGACCGGCCGTTCGTGTCGCACGCCGTCTACACGCGGATGGACGAGGGCGCGCTGAAGCCGCTGCTCGACGCGGTGGTCGCGGCGCACCCTGGGGTCGAGGTCGGCTCGTACCCGACGTGGACCGATCCCACCTACAAGACGAAGCTGACGTTCGACGGGCTCGACGCGGGCGAGGTCGCGCGCGCGAGGGACGCGCTCGTGGCGACGCTCCCCGAGGGCGAGCCCCAGCGCGTGGAGTGACGGTGCGGGCGCGCCCCTCGGCCTCGCTCGCCGCCTGCGCCCTCGCCTGCGCGACGCTGTCGAGCTGCGCCTCCCACGAGTCCCGCGCGCCCGGGCGAGACCCGGCCTCGCTCGACGTCGAGCGCGCGGAGGCGGCGCTCTCCGGCCCGGCGCTCGACAGGTTCGAGCTCGTCGCGCTCGCGGATCGCCTGGTCGTCTCGTCGATGAAGGGCGACGCGGCCACCGTCGCGCGCCGGGGTGAGCTGGCGGCGCGGCTCAGGCTGCGAGCCTACCGCGTCGCGCGGATCGAGTCCGACGGCCGGGAGGCGATCGCGCTGTTCGACCGCGCCCTCGAGGCCGACCCCGCGCGCTGCCGGGCGCGCGTCGATCGCGCGACGCTGCTCGGCGAGCTCGAGCGCGATCCAGGCGCCACCGCGCGCCTGCTGCGCGACGCGCCCGCGTGCGCCACGGAGGCCGCGCCTGCGCTCGCGCTGCTCGGGCCGTACGCCGCGCGCGCGCCGTCGCCATCGCCCCCGCCCGCCGCGCCCACCGCGTCGAACAGCGCCGTGTACGCGCCTCCGTCCGGCGAGGCAGACTTCGCGGTCGCGTCGCCCGAGCCCCCTCCCCCGTCGGCCGAGCCGGTGCGGCTCACGGCGATCACGCCGTACGGTGACAAGGAGGCCGCGCGCATCGTGGTGGCGCTCTCCGGCTCGACCTCGTTCTCGACCGGCACGGCGCCGCCTCGCGCCCGCGGCGGCGGACCGCGCGTGTTCGTGGACGTCGCGCGCGCACGGCTCGGCAAGGGCGCGAAGCGCGAGGTGGTCCTCGGCGGCCTCGTCGAGCGCGTGCGGATGGCGCCGCACGGCGACGGGGTGCGGGTCGTCCTCGATCTGGAGAAGCAGGCGTTCCGCCGCATCTTCTACCTGACCGAGCCGTTCCGCGTCGTCATCGACGTGAGCACGCGGGCGTCGGCTGCGCGGAGCGCGGACGGCAAGCGCGCCGTCACGCGCGTCGCGCTCGATCCCGGGCACGGCGGCGCCGACCCGGGCGCGATCGGCGCGGCGGGGCTCCGCGAGAAGGACGTGACCCTCGACATCGCGCACCGCGCGGCGCCCGTCCTCGCGCGGGAGCTGGGCGTCTCGACGCTGCTCACCCGCGACAAGGACGACCACGTCTCGCTCGAGGAGCGCACGCAGCGCGCCAACGCCTTTCGCGCCGATCTCTTCATCTCTATCCACTGCAACGCGAGCGAGTCTCCGGCGGCGCGCGGGGTGCAGACCTACGTGCTCGACTCCGGCAGCGACGACGTCGCCGCGCGCGTCGCCGCGCGCGAGAACGCGACGACCCTCCAGGCGGGCCGCGAGGTGTCGGGGCTGCTCGCGAGCCTCAAGCTCGCCGACACGAGCGTCCGCTCGACGCACCTCGCGGAGCTCTTGCAGCGCGCGGCCGTGGCGTCGCTCGGCGCCGCGTTCCCGGGGACGCAGGACGGCGGCGTGAAGCGGGCGGGGTTCTACGTGCTCGTCGGCGCGGAGATGCCGGCCGCGCTGTTCGAGACGTCGTTCATCTCCCACCCGACCGAGGAGGCGCGGCTCGGCTCGGGCGAGTACCGCCAGCGCCTCGCGGACGCGATCGTCAACGCCGTGCGCGCCTACAAGGAGGGCCGCTGACGCGCCCGCGCTTGTCACGCGGCCAAACCCTTGCTTCCATGCGGTCGCCCCCCGCTGGTGAATGCAGCGCCCGGGGCCTCCGTCGAACGCCACCGCGCGGGCCGACCCGAGTCCGCTACCCAAGGAGATGACACCGATGAAGTGGTCTTGGATTTCTGCGCTCGCGCTTGGAGCGCTGTCTGCTGGTTGTGTCGTGACGTCGGGCGGTCCGGCCGACTCCCCCACGAGCCCCGCCCGCCAGCCGTCGCGGCCGGCCTCTCCCGCGCCCGCCGCGCCCGCGACGCCGGCCCCCACGCCCGCCGCGGCGACGCCCGCCGCGACGACGGCGCCCGCTGCCGCCGCGCCCGCCGCGACCGGCGCGCCCGCGCCCGCCGCGCCGGCCACGACCGCGGCCCCTGCGCCGGGCGCGCCGCACATCACGCCGCCCAAGGTCACCCCGCCCGCGACGGCGGGCGGCTCGGGCGCGACGACGACGCCCACCGCGACCCCCACGGCGACCCCGCCCGCGACGACGCCCACGACGGCGCCGACGGCGTCCGCGGCGCCCCCGGCGCCTGCGCGCCCGCCGAAGCTCAACCCGGCGCTCGCGAAGCCGAACCCGCCGAAATGATCCCGAGCGGCGGTCCGTCGCTCACCTGACCAGCTGGCCGTCCTCGTCGCAGTACGCGACGTACTCGGCCGTCCACCCGAGAGGGGTGCACCTCAAGAACCCGGTGCACCCCTCTTTGCATGCGCTCGCCGGGCACGCGTCCGCCACCGCGACGTCGCAGTCGGGCAGCTGGAGCGGCGGGCACGAGGGGTCGGTGGTGGGCGCGGCGGCGTCGCACGACGTGGCGTCCGACGACGCGTCGACCGAGGCGTCCACGCCCGCGTCGGCGTCGCGCGGGCACTCGGCCACCCTCACCCACCGGCGGGACTCGCAGGCATAGAGAGCAGAGCACGCGCGGTCGGCGCAGGTGCCGCCGCGCGCGGTCGGGCAGGCGGTTGGATCGGGGAGCGCGCCGCAGGGCTCCTCTACCTCCGCAAGGCGACACGACGCCGCCGCGAGGAGCGCGATCGACCACCGGAGCCACCGACGCGCGAACACCGGGTGCTCCTATCGCATGGGGCGCGGAGGGGGTAGATTCCGCGCCGATGGCAGGCAGGGGCAGGCTGGTCGGCGGCGCGGTGGCGGGAGTGTTCCTCGGCGCGGGGACGCTCGCGGCGTGCGTCGGCACGAAGGCGCAACCTCCCACCGACGCGTCCGCGAGCGCGCCCGTGAGCGCGCCCGTCGCGGCCCAGGACGAGGCGCCCGCCCGCGCGCCCGACGCCCACGCCGACGCCGCGCCGAGCGCCCCGAAGGTCGTGGCCGACTGCAAGCAGCTCCCGGCGGCGAGCGAGGTCGAGCTGCCCCCGACCGACGCCGGGACGATGGTCAACGCGTCGGCCGACGCCGGCGCCGACCGCACCGCGAACGACATCACGCGCGTCATCCAGCGCCACCGCGATCGCTTCCGCTGCTGCTACGACGTCGTCTCGCGCGACGCGCCCGGCGAGAAGGGATCCTTCGTCCTCGACTTCGTGCTCGCCCCCGACGGCGCGCTCAAATCGGTCACCCACGACAAGGCGAAGTCGGACATCAAGAGCGACGCGATGGGCGCGTGCGCGATCGAGGTGCTGCGCGGGATCACGTTCCCCGCGTCGAAGCGCGGCAAGGAGAGCGCGGTGTCGTACCCGTTCGGGTTCAAGCCGAAGGCGCCGCGGTGACCGTCCGCTTCTTCGCCGCCACCGACGTCGGGCGCGTGCGAGAGCACAACGAGGACAACTTCCTCGTCGACAGGAAGCTCGGCCTGTTCGTCGTCGCCGACGGCATGGGAGGCCACGCCGCGGGCGAGATCGCGAGCGCGCTCTCGGTGCGCACGCTCCACGAGGAGGTCAAGCGACACAAGGAGACGATCGAGTCCTTCGCGGCCGGCGCCGAGCGCGGCGTGAGCGCCCGCGAGGTCACGATGGTGCTCGAGCACGCGGTGCAGCGCGCGAGCGCGCGCATCCACGGCGAGGCGGCCCTCGATCCGCAGAAGCGCGGCATGGGGACGACGACGAGCGCGGTGCTGGTCGCCGGCACGACCGCGTTCATCGCGCACGTCGGCGACAGCCGCGTCTACCTCGCGCGCGGGGGCAAGATCGAGTGCATCACCGAGGATCACACCGTCGCGAACGAGCTGCTCCGCCGCGGCAAGCTCTCGCGCGAGCAGATCGACAAGCTCGCCCAGAGGAACGCGATCACGCGCGCCGTCGGCATCTACGAGCGGGTCGAGGTCGACACGCTGCTCATCGACACCGCGCCCGGCGACGCCTTCCTCATCTGCTCGGACGGCCTGCACGGCACGTTCGACGAGGAGGCCGACGCCCTGCCGATCCTCGAGATCGACGGGCAGCCGGCCGCCGACGGCCTCATCGCCTACGCGAACGATCGCGGCGGACGCGACAACATCACGGCGGTCGTCGTGCAGATCTCGGGCGGCGGCGAGGGCGACGCCGCGCGGCTGCGGCGCGTGACCCAGAAGCGCGAGCTGCTCGCGAAGATGCCGATCTTCGCGAGCCTCTCCGACCGCGAGCTCCTGCGCGTGATGCAGGTCGCGACCGTGACGGTCCACCCCGCCGGCGCGCGGATCATCACCGAGGGCGAGCAGGGCGACGAGCTCTTCATCGTGCTGTCGGGCAAGCTCGCCGTGACGAAGGGCGACGCGCGGCTGACGGAGCTCGGCCCCGGCAACCACGTCGGCGAGATGGCGCTCATCCGCAACGCGCCCCGCTCCGCGACGGTGACGGCCGAGGCGCCGTCGGAGCTCATCGGCCTGCGGCGGCAGGACTTCTTCGAGATCCTGCGGCGCGAGCACGAGATCGCCGTCAAGCTGCTGTGGCAGTTCGTCGGCGTGCTCGCCGACCGCCTCGACAAGACCAGCCGAGATCTGCACGACGCGCGCGAGGAGCTCGCGCTCGAGGACGTGACCGCCGAGGTGCAGCTCGACTACCACGACGACTTCGACGACCGCCCGACGCTCCCGCCGGGCGCACCCCTCCCCCGGTTCCCGGAGTTACCCATGCACTTCTTCCAGACGCCCCCCGAGCTCGGCAACCAGTACGACGACGACCGCGTGCTCCGCGGCTACCTCTCCCGCGCGCTCGGCCCCGAGCTCGAGGCGGTGGCGCCGAAGCTCCGCGAGCTCGGCGAGCTCGCGGGCGGCGAGCTCTACCGCATGCAGCTCGAGGACCGCCTGCGCGAGCCGGTGCTCACCCAGTGGGATCCGTGGGGTCGCCGCGTCGACCGCATCGAGCTCACGCCCCTCTGGCGCGTCGCCGCGCGCCTCGCCGCGGAGTTCGGGATGGTCGCCGTGCCGTACGAGGGCGCGCTCGGCGCTCGCTCACGGCTGGTCGCGGCGGCGATGACGTACCTGTTTCACCCGTCGAGCGACGTCTACACGTGCCCGCTCGCGATGACCGACGGCGCCGCGCGGACGCTGCTCACGCACCGCCACCAGGCGCTCATCGACCGCGCGATCCCGCGCCTGACCTCGCGAGATCCGGCGAAGATGTGGACGAGCGGGCAGTGGATGACCGAGCGCACGGGCGGCTCGGACGTCGGCCTGAGCGAGGCGGTGGCGCGGCGCGACGGCGACGCGTGGCGGATCTCTGGCACGAAGTGGTTCACGTCGGCGACCACGTCGCAGATGGCGCTGACGCTGGCGCGCCCGGTCGGCAACCCCGACGGCGGCAAGGGCCTCGCGCTCTTCTACCTCGAGCCCTGGGACGAGGACGGCCGCTCGAACGGCGTCACGGTCAACCGGCTGAAGGACAAGCTCGGCACGCGCAAGGTGCCGACCGCGGAGCTCACGCTCGACGACGCCGTCGCGGTGCCGGTCGCGGGGCTCGACGGCGGCGTGCGCGCGATCACGCCGATGCTGAACGTGACCCGCACGTGGAACGCCGTCTGCACCGCGAGCGACATGCGCCGCGCGGTCGCGCTCGCGCGGGACTACGGGCGGCGTCGCAAGGCGTTCGGGGCCGCGCTCTCGGACAAGGCGCTGCACGTGGAGACGCTGGCCGGCATGCAGGCAGAGGCGGAGGCGGCGTTCCACCTCGCGATGCTCTCGGCCGAGCTGCTCGGTCGGAGCGAGCACGGCGCGCTCGGCGAGCGGGGCGAGCTGCTGCTGCGCATGGTGACGCCCATCGCGAAGGCGACGACGGGCAAGGCGACGGTGGGCGTGGTGAGCGAGGCGCTCGAGGTGTTCGGCGGCGCCGGGTACATCGAGGACACCGGCGTGCCTCGGCTCCTGCGCGACGCGCAGGTGACGCCGATCTGGGAGGGTACGACGAACGTGCTCTCGCTCGATCTGCTGCGCGCGGTCGGCGCGAGCGGCGACGGGCTCCGCGCGTGGCGCGAGGAGGCGGCCGCGCGCTCGCGCGGGTGCGCGCCGGACGCCCGCGCGCTCGCGGAGCAGGCCCTCTCGGGCATCGACCACGCGACGTCGTGGCTCGGCGCGGCGGCGGCGGAGGGGCGCGACGAGGTCGAGGCCGGCGCGCGAGGGGCGCTGCTGACGCTCGGGCGGGCGATGGCGCTCGCGCTGCTCCTCGAGCAGGACGCGCACGACGTGCAGCGTGGTGACCGCCGCGCGCTCTTCGCCGCGAGGCGCCTCGCCGCGCACGGCATCGACCGCGTGGGCGCGCAGGCGCGCGACGAGGCGCGCGCGCTCGCGGACGGCTGACCGGTCGGTCGCGCTATCAGGGCTTGACCCGCGCGAGGCGACGCGGTGCGATGCCGCCTTCTCCCACGGAGGCATGCACATGCGAATCTCGAATCCACTCTTGGTTGGTCTGTTGACGCTCGGTCTCTCGGCGGTCGCCTGCGGCGGCGGCGAGGACGCCGTCGAGACCCCCGGCGGCACCGCCGGCACGAACAACGGCAAGGCCGGCTCCGGCGGCAGCAAGGCCGGCTCCGGCGGCTCGAGCGCCGGCCAGGGCGGCAGCAAGGCCGGCTCCGGCGGCTCCACGGCTGGCAGCGGCGGCAGCAAGGCGGGGTCGGGCGGCGCGGGCGGCAGCAAGGCCGGCGCGGGCGGCGCGGGCGGCAGCAAGGCCGGCGCGGGCGGCGCGACCGGCGGCTCCGGCGGCAGCAAGGCCGGCGCGGGCGGCGCGACCGGCGGCTCCGGCGGCAGCAAGGCCGGCGCGGGCGGCTCCACGGCCGGCGCGGGCGGCTCCACGGCAGGCGCGGGCGGCTCCACGGCAGGCGCGGGCGGCTCCACGGCAGGCGCGGGCGGCACGAGCGGCGGCCAGGGCGGCGTGGGCGGCAGCCAGGGCGGCGCCGCGGGCACGGGCGGCACGATCGGCGGCCAGGGCGGCGCGTTGAACCCCAAGTGCGGCGACGGCACGGTCGACCTGGGCGAGGAGTGCGATCTCGGCGCCGGCAACAACGGCGACGACAAGGCCTGCACGTCCGCGTGCAAGTCCGCGATCTGCGGCGACGGCCTGACGCTGTCCGGCACCGAGGAGTGCGATCTCGGCGTCGGCAACAACGGCGACGACAAGGCGTGCACGGCGGCCTGCAAGTCTGCCAAGTGTGGCGACGGCCTCGTGCGCACGGGCGCGGAGGAGTGTGATCTCGGCGCCGGGACCGGCGACGACCAGGCCTGCACGACCCAGTGCAAGTCGGCCTCGTGCGGCGACGGCCTCGTCGGCCCCGGCGAGGAGTGTGATCTCGGCGCGGGCAACAACGGCGACGACAAGGCCTGCACCGCGGCCTGCAAGAACGCGTTCTGCGGCGACGGGCTGAAGGGCCCCGGCGAGGGCTGCGACGACGGCCCGAACAACGGGAACGGCAACGCCTGCACCTCCCAGTGCGTCAGCGCCTCGTGCGGCGACGGCTTCGTGCAGGCCGGCGTCGAGGACTGCGACGACGGCGCCAACAACGGCGACGACAAGGCCTGCACCTCCCAGTGCAAGACCGCGTCGTGCGGCGACGGCCTGGTGCTCGCGGGCACCGAGGAGTGCGACGCGGGCGCGTCGAACTCCAACACCGGCGCCTGCACGCTGGCGTGCAAGAACGCCATCTGCAGCGACGGCTTCATCCAGGCTGGCGTCGAGACCTGCGACGACGGCGGCACCGATCTCGGCGACGGCTGCAACGCCACCTGCCAGTACTGCAGCGAGCCGGGCTTCGCGCTCGATAGCGCGACGGGCACCTGCTACCGCTACATCGCCGCGAGCGCGACGGTCGACCAGGCCGGCGCCCGCGCGCAGTGCGTCGCGACGGCCGCGGGGTGGGGGCTCTTCACGCCGTCGACCCAGGCCGAGATGACGGCGTTCTACGCCGGGTTCCCTGGCGCCACCACCTGGACGGGCGGCGGCGACGTGGCCGTCGAGGGTCTCTACCGCTGGGAGGACGGCAGCCCGTTCACCTACAGCAACGGCGTCGCACCGTGGAACGCCGGCGAGCCCAACAACCTCGGCGACGAGGACGCGATCCACGTGTACGGGTCGGGCCTGATGAACGATCTCTCGGCCGCCAACGCGGGTGCGTCGCTGCCCGGCTGTGAGCGCAACCCGACGAGCTGTGCCGAGGTCAAGACCATCCTGGGCGCCCCGGCGGACGGCACGTACACCATCACGACGGGCGGCCTCACCTTCCCGACGTACTGCGCGTTCGCCGGCGGTGACGCGCCGGTCGCGACGAGCTGCAACGAGCTGCACACCGCGCGCCCCGATCTGAAGAGCGGGCACTTCCTGCTCGACGTGGACGGCGCGGGCGCCGAGCCGGCCTTCTACGCGTACTGCGACATGGAGTTCGACGGCGGCGGCTGGACGCTCATCGGCTCGTACGGCAACAGCCAGGCTCCCGACTCGCTCGGCGGCGCCTTCGGCTCGACGGGCGCGGGCACGACCAGCGCGCTCCCGCTGTCCACCATCCAGCTCATCGCGCCGCTGCAGCTGCACGTGCGCTCCACGGGCAACACGACCACCGAGTACATGACCAGCAAGCCCAACACGCTCGCGGTCGCGAACCTCGTCGGTGGCAAGCTCATCAACGCGGGCTACGCCGGCGACGCGAACTTCATCGCCGACTTCGGCGGCCCCGGCACGTGGGTGGTCGACCACGCGCGCTACGACCAGACGTGCGTCGACAGCTCCTCCTCCGCCTGGCCCCACCTGTTCTGGGGCTGCAACTTCGGCCAGTCGCTGCACGTGCTCGGCAGCCGGTCGACCTGGATCTGGAACGTCGGCGGCAACACGCCGATGCAGGTGTACGTGCGCTGATCCTGGCCCCGCACGGCCGAGGCTGAGCGCCCCGCGCGACCTGCGTCGCGCGGGGCGTTCGCCTTTTGTGCGCGTGGAGACTGAGCATGGATTTCGGGGCCCTTCGTCGCGAGCGCCGGATTCCTCGCGTCCTTCGGCCGCGTCGGGTGACCGTGCTCGACGTGGCACGGCCACGCCTGCGCGCGGTTCCAGCCCAATCCGGCTCGAATTCCGCTTCGGACTCCGGCACTCGCTCCTTGTGCCCCCGAAATCCATGCTGAGAGGCTTGCCAGGCGCCCGGCGTCGCCTATTCTTTCGCACACGAAACGTCAGGAGACGAAACATGTTCGACTTCACGCTCACCGAGGAGCAGGCGCTCCTCCAGTCGACGGCGCGAGACTTCGCCGCCCGCAGGCTCACCCCCACGATGCGCGCGCACGAGGAGGCGCGCGGGCTCTCGGCGGAGGCCATCCGGGGCTTCTCCGAGCTCGGGCTCGCGATGGCGTCGCTCCCGGAGGCGATCGGCGGTCAGGGCCTCGGGATGCTGGAGGCCGTGCTCTGCGAGGAGGAGCTCGGCGCGGCCGATCCAGGCGCGGCGCTCGCGGCCCCGGGCCCCGGCGCCTTCGGGCGCGCGCTGGTGGAGCTCGGCACGGAGGATCAGGCGCGACCGCTGCTCGCGCCGTTCTCGTCGACGGCGTCCTGGGGGGCGCTCGCGTGGACCGAGGCCCGCGCGCTCGACGAGCGGCCCGGGTTCGCGGCGACAGCGACGCCCGAGGAAGGCGGCTACCGCGTGCGCGGGCAGAAGGCGTTCGTCACGCACGCGCCGCTCGCCGGGTGGTTCGTCGTCTGCGCACAGGTCGATCCCGCCGCGGGCTGGGGCGGGCTCGGCGCGTTCGTCGTCGAGCGGGGAGAGGGCGTGACCGTGGGCGCGCGCCACCGGACGCTCGGCCTCGACGCGGCGGCGTTCGCGGACATCACCGTCGACGCGTGGGTGCCAGCCGGTCGGCGCCTCGCCCGCGGCGGCGACGCGGCCGCGCTGTCGCGGCTCTTCGCGAAGCAGGGCCTTCTCGCCGCGGCGCGCGCGGTCGGCCTCGCCCGCTCGGCGTTCGAGGTGTCGCGCGACTACTGCGAGGGGCGCCGCGCGTTCGGCAAGCCCATCGGGCACTTCCAGGCCGTCGCGTTCAAGCTCGCCGACCGCCTCATCGACGTCGAGTCGGCGCGCTGGCTCGTGTGGCGCGCGGCGTGGGCCTGGGACCACGGCGGCGACGAGGTGGCCGCGCTCCGCCACTCCGCGCAGGCCATCCCGACGGCGCTCGAGGCCGCGATGCGCGCGGCCGACGACGCGGTGCAGCTGCACGGCGGCGCCGGGTTCATGCGCGACTACCCCGTCGAGAAGATGATGCGCGACGCGAAGCAGCTCGCGCTCTGTGCGCCGACCTCGACGACGCTCGACCAGCTCGCGACCGCGCTCGATCTCGGCCTCGTGCCCGACCCGGCGCTGACGCTGCCGACCCCCGAGACCCAGCCCATCTTCACCTGATCGAGAGCCAGGACGATGATCGATTTCTCCTTCACGAAGAAGCAGCGCGCGCTCCGGGAGGCCATCGACTCCATGGGGCGGCACGTCGTGCGACCGCAGTCGCTGTCGTGGGACCAGAACAAGGCCGTCCCGGAGGAGTTCCTCCGCAACTTCTACCAGATCGCCCAGGGCATGGGCGGCGCGGGCCACCTCGGCTCGGGCGACGAGCCCGCGCGCGAGCCCGGACGCGCCTCGGAGACGAACCGCACGGTGATGGCAGGCGCCGAGGCGCTCGCGTGGTGCGACGCCGCGCTGATGCTGACCCTGCCCGGCCCGGGCCTCGGCGCGCCGCCCGTGCGCGGCAGCGGCACCGAGGAGCAGCGGCGGCGGTTCTTCTCCATCTTCGAGGACATGAGCGGCGGGCTGCGCTGGGGCGCGTACGGCCTGACGGAGCCCGGCGCGGGCAGCGACGTCGCGGGCATCCGCACGACCTGCCGCAAGGACGGCCGCGACTGGGTGCTGAACGGCCGCAAGTGCTACATCACGAACGGCGCCCGCGCGTCGTGGGTCGTCGTGTTCGCGACGATCGATCCCGCGCTCGGGCGCGCCGGCCACCGCGCGTTCGTCGTCGAGAAGGGCACGCCCGGGTTCTCGGTCGGACGCATCGAGGACAAGATGGGCCTGCGCGCGAGCGAGACCGCCGAGCTCGTGCTCGAGGACTGCCGCGTCCCCGAGGAGAACCTGCTCGGCGGTGAGGCGAGCTACGCGTCGAAGGAGGGCTTCATGGCCGCGATGAAGACCTTCGACAACACGCGCCCCCTCGTCGCGGCGATGGCGTGCGGCATCGGGCGCGCGGCGTACGAGGTCGGGCGCGACTTCGTCCGGGACAACTACGTGATGACCCGGCCGATCCCGCGGTACGCGGCGATCGCCGAGCGGCTCGCGCGGGTCGACCGGCGGCTGCAAGCGGCCTGGATGCTGTGCTGGCGCGCGGCCTCCCTCGCCGACCACGGCGAGCCGAACGCGAAGGAGGCGTCGATGTGCAAGGCCGCCGCGGGCGAGGCGGCGATCGCCGCGTGCGTCGAGGCGATCGAGATCTGCGGCGCGGCGGGCACCGTCTCCAGCGAGCAGCGCTTCGTCGAGAAGTGGTTCCGCGACATCAAGGTCTACGACATCTTCGAGGGCACCGGGCAGATCCAGCGCGTCGTCATCTCGAAGCGCATCCTCCCCGGCCTGCACGGCTTCTGACACAATCCCGCGCCGTGCGGGGGTTCGACAAGGCGATGGGGCGCGTCGTCGTGCTGCTCGGGCTCGGCCTGGTCCTCGGCATCGGCGGCGTGCTCGCGGTCGCGGCGCTGCAGGCGAAGAGGCCGAACGATCGCCTCGTCGGCCTCGGGCTGTCAGGCTTCCTGGTCGTCGCGGGGTGTCTCATGCTGCTCGGCGTGTTCGCGCTGAACAGCCGGGCGAACCGCCCGGCGTCGTTGCTCGGCGCGCTCGAGGCGCTGCGCGCGCGGCTGGGCGGCGAGGTGATGACAGCGAGCCTCCTGTCGCCGCTCGTGCAGCCCCGGCTCGTCACGCGGGTGCGCGGGCGAGAGGTCGAGGTGCGCGCGTTCCGCCGCAGGCGCGGCCTGGTCGGCCTCGCGCTCGGCGTCCCTCGGTGGTTCTTCTTCGTCACGGCGCAGGCGGCGCCTCGCGCGGAGCTCTACCTGGTCGCCCCGGCCTGGGCGCGCGAGGCCAGGCTCGGGCTCGCCGGCAGGCGCCCGGTGACCACGCCGAGGCCCCTCGCCGGGGGCGCGCAGGCGTGCGCGCGCGACCCGTCGCAGGCCGCTCACCTGCTCGCCGATCCCGAGCTCGTCCTGCGCATGGAGCGGCTGGTGCAAGCGCCGGGGGTGATGTCGGTCGGCGTGACCCCGAGCCCGCTCGGCGGCCTCGGCGCGATCGTCACGAGCGGGCTGCAGACGAGCGATGGTGCCGAGCGCCTCGGGTGGTTCGTCGACGAGATCGTGTCGATCGCCGAGCGCGCGGGGTGACCGCGCCGTCGCGCCCGGTATCACATATACCTAACATCCCCTCCGCGAGCTCGCGCGTGATCTGCTCGAGCGGGAGGAGCTGCTTCGCGCCGTGATCGCGCCCGAACGCCGCGGCGCGCGCGCGCTCGACGGGGACGAGATCGTGCCCCATCGGGCCGAGCACGTCGCTGCCGACCGCGAACAGGACGTCGGCCGCGGGGACGAGGGCGCCGCCGTAGTAGCCTGTCACCCAGAGCGCGCGCGCGGGGTCGGGGGACCGGGAGAGGAGCGACGTGAGCGCGCACTTGGGCGTGTCGAAGCCCTCGCGCGCGTCGCCCGGACCGCGGAGCTCCGCGTGGAAGCGCCCGCGCGGGTCGAGCACCATCCCGCAGCGCCTGCAGCGAGGTCGCCGCGCGCACGCGGCGGGGAGCGCGACCATGGCGACGAGGCACGCCCTGCGTCCGAGGGTCGTCATGGCCCGAGCGACGCGCCGCCCGAGAGCGCGAGGTAGCGGACGACCGGCAGCGCCCCGAGCGAGAGCGCGACCCCGAGCGCCGCGGCCGTGCGCGCGCCCCCTGCCCGCGCGAAGGCGCCGACCACGTCGGGCTCGTCGGCGGGCGCGATGAGCGACGCGAGGCCGAGCGCGAGCGCGGAGCCGACGCCCACGAGCGCCGCGCCGAACAGGCCATACCCGAGGAACCACGCGTCCGCGCGCAGCAGACAGTACGGGCAGCGGTGGTGTGGCACCTCGTAGACGTGCGGCGCGACCACGAGCGCGATCGCCGTCAGCAGCGCGGGCAGCGCGAGGAGCGCGAGCACCCCGGCGCCGCGCGCGAGCCCGCGGGAGGGGCGCCGCGAGAGCAGGCCGCCGAGGGCGATCGTCGCCCCGCCGAGCGCGAGCGCGAGCGCCGCCACGAGCGCGCGCGGGCCGGGCTCGGCGAAGCGCGCGGCGCCGCCGGCCTCATCGACGCCGGACGAGCAGCACGACGCGACGACGGAGAAATCCAGCCCCGCGAGCCACCGCCACGCGAGCGCGAGATCGACGGCCGCGACCAGCGCGCCGAGCAGCGCGAGCGACGCGAGCGGGCGGACGAGCGCGAGCCCGCGCGTCCTCCGGTCGAGCGCGTGGAGCTGGAGCACCACGAGCCCGAGCAGCGCGGCGAGCACCGTCGAGGTCATCGACGCCGAGCCCCACCGATCCGCGTGCACGACGCCCCAGCCGCACATCGCCCCGCGCAGGCTCGGCGCCAGCCTGTCGGCCGTCAGCGCGGACGACGGGAGCGCGACCGCGAGCGCGACCGCGCCGACCTTCGCCGTCGTCGCGCCGAGCTCCGCGTAGCGCTCGAGCGCGAGCTGCCCCTCGGCGGAGCTGCGGAGGCGAAAATACCTGAGCGTCTTGACCCCTACCGACGCCGCGTGCGCGAGGCACGCGAGCGCGACGGCGCCCACGGCGAGGCGCCCGGCGACATACGGCTCCATCACGACACGACGCCCTCCGAGAGGGACGCGCGGCGCGCGCCCGGCAGCCCCTCGGCGAGGCGAGGATCGTGCGTCGAGACGACCAGCGCCACGCCCGCCGCGGCGAGGCCCGAGAGCTCCGCGACGAGCGCGGCGGCGCGCGCGTGATCGAGGTGAGCGGTCGGCTCGTCGAGCAACAGCACCCTCGGCTCGCGGATGAGCGCCCTCGCGAGGGCGACGCGCTGCCGCTCTCCGCCCGAGAGGCCGTCGACGCGCGAGCCGCTGCGACCACCGAGCCCGAGCCGCTCGAGCAGGGCGTCCGCGCGCGCGCGCCCTCGAGCGTCGTCGTCACCGTCGGGCACGAGCGGCAGGAGCACGTTGTCGCGCGCGGTCATCCCGTCGACGAGCGCGAGATCCTGGAAGAGGTAGCCCACCTTGCGGCGCCGCACCTCGGCGCGGTGCTCGTCGCGCAGGCGAGAGACGGGCTCGCCGTCCAGGAAGACCTCGCCGGAGGTGGGCAACAGCATGCCTCCGAGCACGGCGAGCAGCGTCGTCTTGCCGCTGCCGCTCGGGCCCGTGACGAGCAGCGCCTCGCCCGCCTCGACCTCGAGATCGACGTGCGAGAGCACGGTGCGCCGCGCGCCGCCGTCGCGCACGCGCACGGACACATCGCTCGCTCGGACGGCGCTCATCGCCCGTGGACTGTAGTCCGTCCGGCGCCGGGCACCACCGTTTGCGGGTCGTCGAGGCTCCGCTACGTTCGCGCGATGACGCCCGCGAGAGCCACGGCGACGATGGGACTGCTCGCCCTCGCGTGCGCGGCGTGCTGGGAGGGCTCGAAGGCGGCCGACGTCCAGGGCGCCGCGGGAGCCGGCGGCGCCACCGCCGCGGGGGCACCTCAGTCCGCCGGCAGCGCGGGCTCCGCGCAGGCGGGCTCCGCGCAGGCGGGCTCCGCGCAGGCGGGCTCCGCGCAGGCGGGCTCCGCGCAGGCGGGCTCCGCGCAGGCGGGCTCCGCGCAGGCGGGCTCCGCGCAGGCAGGCTCGACGGCAGGCGGTGGTGCGCAGGCGGGCGCGGGCGGCGCGCCGGCGTGCGACGACGTCGAGATCGGCTGTCCCAAGGGATCGCTGTGCGGCTACGTGCCGTGCGACGCGCCGAGCTCGTTCGACTGCCCGCGCGTGTGCCAAGAGATCGTCCCGGCGTGCGCGCCGGGCGCGTGCGCGAGCGGCGAGTACTGCCGCGACCTCGACTACAACGACGCGCCGGTGGGGCTGTGCGCCGCGCGCGCGGGGCTCGGCGCGCCGTGCGACTACGGCTTCGCGGGGTCGTGCGTCGACGGCGCGTACTGCAGCGCGGCCGGCGGCACGCGCCGCTGCGCGCCGATCGCGGGGGCAGGAGAGAAGTGCGAGCACGCCGCGGGCTCGTGCGGGCCCGACGGCTACTGCGACGCGCTCGGCACTTGCGCGGCCATCATCCCTGCGGGCGGCGCGTGCCCGAGCACGGACGCGTGCGCGGCGGGATCGTTCTGCAACGAAGCGAAGCTCTGCGAGGCGCGTCGTCCCGCAGGCGGCGCGTGCCGACCCAGCGGCTATGTGTGCAAGAGCGGCGCGTGCCGGGCCCGCAGCCTCGAGTGTCAGAAGGGCCTGCGCTGCGCGCCGTCCGGCCCGACCGGCGCGTGCTTCGCCGCGTACGACTGCGGGGTAGGCGCTGGCGTCGACTGCTGCGTCGGACCTGACAACACCGGCGCGTGCAAGATCGATCTCACCTGCCAGGCGCCGCTGGGCGTCTGCGCGCCGTAGGCCCCCGGGGTGATGTCCGCCCACCGCACCTCGAGGACTCCACTCCGCACCCGCGCGCACGGATCGCGCGCCCACAGGCTCTCGCCGCGCTGGATCGCCGGTTGCTCTGCCCTGGCCATGGTCCGCGCTCTCACCCACGTCTCCGTCCTCTCCACCCTCTTCCTCGCGGCCGCCTGCAGCCCGGCGGACTCCTCCGGCTCGTCGGGCGGGCAGGCCGGGCAGGCGCAGGGGGCGGCCGGCTCGACGGGCGTCGCCGGCTCGACGTCGAACGCGGGGGGGTCTGGGTCCGGCCCGCGCCAGCAGTGCGTGACCCTCACGAACATCAAGAAGTACATCGCCGACGGGCTCGAGCTCTACTGCCTGCCCTGCCTGATGACGGTGCCCAGCTGCTGCACGGCGCTCGCCGCGTGCGACGCCGACGCCGACTGTCCGACCTGCGTGGCCGACACCGTCAAGGCGTCCGAGCTGTGCGTGGACACGACGACGTTCATGAGCTTGCCGCCCTACGCGGACGTGATGGGCTGCGACACCACCGGCATATGCCTCTCGAAGTGCAGCGCTACCAGCCCCGGCACCTGCGAGCCCGGCGATCCTGGGTACCCCAACTGCTACTGAGCAAACGCCAAGCACGTCTCCGCGAGGCGGCCTCCTCGCCCCACCTCGCCCCCCTCGCCTCGCCTCGCCTCGCCTCGCCTCGCCTCGCCTCGCCTCGCCTCGCCTCGCCTCGCCTCCACGCGGCCCGTCGCACCACGCGAGAGCCGCCGGGCCCGTAGGCGCGGAGCGAGGCGCCCCACAGAGCGCGCGAGCGGGACGGCGGCTCTC
>JADLFU010000159.1 GCA_020849655.1 Polyangiaceae bacterium
AGTTCTGCCTCGGCTGCGGGGCCGAGCTCCCGAAGGACGCGGGCCCCAAACCATACGTCGCGAGCACCACCCCGCCGCACGGCACGCCCGCGGTGAAGGCAGCGGTGGCCGATCCCTTCGCCGCGCCGCCGCGCCCGGCCGCTGCGCCTGCGCCAGCGCCCGTCGCCGCGCCTGCGCCCGCCGCCGCGCCTGCGCCTGTCGCTGCGCCCGCGCCTGCGCCGGTTGCCGCGCCCGCGCCTGCGCCGGTTGCCGCGCCCGCCGCCGGTCCCTGCCCGCAGTGCGGCGGCGCCAACCCGCCCGGCCTGCGCTTCTGCATGAGCTGCGGGTTCAACCTCGCGTCGGCGGGCGCGCCGCCGCCCAGCGTCGCCGCTGCACCCGCGGTGCCTGCGCACGCGTCCGTCCCTCCGGCGGCGACGGGTCCGATCGCGGTGCTCACCGCCCTGCGCGCCGACAAGACGGAGGTCGGCTCGCACACGCTCCACGGCACGACCACCGTCGGCCGCGACACCGGCGGGATCTTCGCGGGTGACAGCTACCTCTCGCCGCGCCACGCGACCTTCTCGCAGAAGGGCGGGAAGCTCGTGGTGCGCGACGAGGGGAGCCTCAACGGCACCTTCATCAAGCTCGCGCACGAGAGCCCGGTCGAGCTGCACCCTGGCGACGTGTTCCGCATCGGCCAGGAGATCATCCGCTTCGATCTGCTCGCGCCTCAGCCGGCGTCCCCTGACGGCGTCGAGCGCCTCGGCAGCCCCGCGAAGGGCTACGTCGGTCGCCTCGCGCTCGTCATCGGCCGCGACGTGACGGGCAACGCGTTCCCCGTTCCGGAGGCGGGCGTGCACCTCGGCCGCGAGCGCGGCGACGTGCTCTTCCCCGAGGACGGCTACGTCTCCGGCCTGCACTGCCGCGTGCGCGCCGAGAACGGCCACGTGATGCTCACCGATCTCGGCAGCTCGAACGGCACGTTCGTGCGCGTGGCGGGCGAGATCACGCTCTCCAGCGGCGACGAGGTCCTGATGGGCCAGCAGCTGTTCCGCGTCGCGGTCGTGTGATGGAAGCCACTCCACCTCCGACCATCCGCGTCGTCGCGGCGGTGGTCGAGCGCGACGGACGGTACCTCATCACGCAGCGCAGGCCGACGGCCGTCCTGCCGCTCCTGTGGGAGTTCCCCGGCGGCAAGGTCGAGGCGGGCGAGACGGACGCCGCCGCCCTGAAGCGCGAGGTGCAGCACCGCCTCGCGGTCGACATCGACGTCGGGCAGCTGATCTCCTTCGTCAGCCACCCCTACGAGAAGTACGTCGTCGATCTCTACCTGTACGAGTGCCGCCTCGCGGGGGCCGAGCCCGCGCCGGCCGCGAGCAACGTGCACGCGTTCAAGTGGGTCTCGAGCACCGACTTCGAGCAGTACCCGTTCACGCCCGCCGACGAGGCGAGCATGAACAAGCTCCTGGGTGTCGGCCCCTAGTCACCTCACTTCGGGGGCGTCCAAGCGGTCTCCGCGACGTCGCCCTCCTCGAAGCCGAAGTAGATCGCGGCCTGCTTCAGCATGAACTGCTGCCCCGCCGACGACCCGAGATCGAGCCGGTAGGTGTTGACCAGGCGCACGGACTCCTTCAGCCAGAGATCCCACGCCTCCTGCGAGACCTCGTCGTAGATGCGCTGCCCGAGGTCGTTGCGGTACGGCTTGCGCTTCAGCCCCGGCAGGGGCTTGCCCAGCTTGCGGCACTGCACCACGCGGATCTCTTCGTCAGCCATCGGCGCCTTATTCGTCCGCGGCGCGTGGGGCGCAAGCCGGGTCAGACGAATTCGGGCAGGCCGCCGTGCAGCAACACCGCGGCGACGCACTCCGCGCCCGGCAGGATGCGGAACCCGTGCTCCGTGCCGGGCCCCATGTGCAGCAGGTCGCCCGCGACGGCGCGCCGCTGGGAGACGTCCTCGACGAGCCCGCCGGCCAGGATCAGCATCACCTCGTCGCCGACGTGCCGGTGCCGCGGGTACGCGAGGCCTGCGCGGAAGCGCACGAGCCCCGCGTCGACGCGCGCGGCGCCGCTCGCCACGCGGGGGCCCGGCTCGAAGTGGAGCAGCCCGACGCCCTCGACGTACGGCTCCCACTCGGCGGGGCGGGCCACCGCCGACAGCAGCGCGTCGACGGCCGCGGGCGCGAGGTCGAACAGCCGCTCGAGCCGCCCCGCGAACCCGGCGAGCGCGACGCGCGGATCGGGCGAAGAGACGGCGTCGAGGAGCGCCGCGCGGAGCGAGCCCGGCGGCGCGGCGGGCGGGGCGCCGGCGCCGAGGAGCGCGAGCAGCTCCGGGTCGAGATCGTCGAGGGTGAGATCGTCCTCGGCGCTCATCGCCTCACTCCCCTCGGCATCGTGCCGGACTCCTGCGACGTGACGTCGAGCTCGTCGCGGAGGCGCGTGAGCGCGCGCGCGAGGCGAGACTTCACGGTGCCGATGGGCAGGCCGAGCTCGGCGGCGATCTCGCCGTGGGAACGGCCCTCGAAGTACGCGAGCTCGAGCACCGCGCGCTGATCGGCCGCGAGCCCCGCGAGCGCCCGGCGCACCCGCGCGCAGTCGGGGGCCGCGCTCGGATCATCGTGGCTCTCGGGCTCCCGGCCGGGCGGGCCCGCGTCGAGCGAGACGACCTTGGTGTACGAGCTCGCCTTCAGCCGGTCGAGCGCGCGGCTGCGCACGCGCAACACGAGCCACGCGCGCACCGTGCCTCGCTGCAGATCGTAGTCGACGGCGTGCCGGTACGCCTCGAGGAAGACGTCGTGCACGAGGTCCTCGGCCTCGCGCCGCGTCCGCAGCATGCGCAGCGCGACGGCCATCAGCAGCCCCGCGTAGCGATCGTAGAGCGCCCCCAACGCCTCGCGGTCGCCCTCCGCCATCGCGCCGACCAGCGCAGCGTCGGACGCATCGGGGAGCGCGGCGGCGATCGACACGACCTCGCCTTCGTACCAGCGACGCGCGGTGGGCGTCAAACGACCGCGGGCGGCGCGCGCCGCGATCACGCGCTCCACGTGACGCCTCCGTCTGCGACGACGACGCAGCAGCAGGGCTCGTCCCCGACGGCGTAGACGCCGTGCTCCGTGCCGGCGCGCGCGACGACGCGCTCGCCCGGGCGCACGGCCCTCGAGGCGTCTGCGTCGTCGACGAGCAGGCCACGCACGACGAGCGTGATCTCGTCTCCCAGGTGCCGGTGACGCGGAAGGGGCGCCCCCGGGAAGAGGCGCGCGAGCAGCGAGACCTCGCTCGCGCCGCGCGTGGGGGAGAAGCAGACCCCGGGCGCGGCCTCGTAGAACGCGCCGTCGTGGAACGACAGCAGCGCGGCGCGCGCCGCCCGACGGCTCACACCGAGCAGCTCCGCGGTCGCGTCCTCGTGGGGCGCGTAGACGTCGAGGAGCCCCGCCGCGCGCGAGATCCGCCTGCGCAGCGGCGCGCGCGGAGGGGCGGCGCGCTCGAGCGCGAGCGCCGCGTCACGCAGCGCTCGCCACGCGCAGAGACAGGCGCCGCACGCGAGCAGGTGCGCGCCGAGCACGTCGCCCACGTCCTCGTCGTCGAGCGCGAACCGCGCGAGGGCGTCGTCGTCGGGGCACTCGAGCTCGTGCACGCCCCCGCTACGACCGTGGGGGCGCCGTGGTTCCCGCATGGCGGGGGCGCGCTCGATCACCGCCGCGATCCGGTCTAGGTTCTGACGATGGTCAAGCGGGCCGAGGCGAAGGGCGCGGGTGAGCTGCGGGCGGCCCTGCGCGCGGCCGGTCTGCGGGCGACGCCTTCGCGGGTCGCGGTGCTCGGCCTCCTCTCGTCGGCGAGCGCGCCGGTCAGCCACGGGGACGCGGCGGCGGCGCTCGAGGGCGGCGGCTGGGACAGGGCGACGCTCTACCGCAACCTGCTCGACCTCACGCGGGCCGGGCTCGCGCGCCGCGACGATCTCGGCGACCACGTGTGGCGGTTCGAGCTCGCGCGCGGCCACGACGTCACCTTGCACCCGCACTTCGTGTGCGACGAGTGCGGTGAGGTCAGCTGCCTCGACGGCGCGGTCGTCGTGATGCCCCGCGGCGCCGCCGCGCCCCGCGCGCTGCGCACGGGCGGCGTCGAGGTGCACGTCAAGGGGCGCTGCGACGGGTGCGCGTAGGCTTCGCGGCGGTCACACCGCCCGGCGCACCGGCGTGAACACCGCGGGCAGGTGCCGCAGCGCGAGCACGAGCGTGTGGTCGTGGCGGTCGAGCGGCGCGCCCTCGCGCACGCGGATGTCGCGCAGGCGGTTGAACAGCTTCTCGAACACCACCTTCAGCTCGAGCCGCGCGAGGTTCGCGCCGAGGCAGAAGTGCGGCCCGATGCCGAACGCGACGTGCGGGTTCGGATCGCGATCGATGCGGAACTCGTCGGGCGCGTCGAACACGCGCGGATCGCGGTTGGCCGACTGGTACAGCAGGACGACGCGGTCGCCCTCCTTCAGCTGCTTGCCCCGGAGCTCGTGGTCGCGCGTGACGGTGCGCGAGAACGTCAGCACCGGCGTGACGAAGCGCAGCACCTCGTCGACCGCGGTGTCGAGCAAGGCTGGGTTCGCGATCAGGCGCTCTCGCTCGGCGGGGTGCTCGCTGAAGACCTTGAGCCCGCCCGAGAGCGCGTTGCGCGTGGTCTCGTTGCCGGCGACGAGCAGGATGCAGAGGAACATCAGCAGCTCGTCGCTCGTCAGCTCGTCCTCGCCCTTCACGGCGTTCGTGCCGCCGTCGAGCGCGCCCTCGTCGTAGGCGCCCGTGAGGATGGAGATGAGATCCTCGCGCGGCGCGAGGCGGCGCTCCTCGATGAGCGGCATCAGGTGCCCGACGTACTCGGCGAACGCCTCGCTGGCGGCGATGAGCGCAGGGTCCTCCGAGTCGGTGTGGCCGTCGCCGCCCATCATCGCGTCGCTCCAGCGGTAGAGCTGCCCGCGGATGGAGGGATCGAGCCCGAGCAGCTCCGCGATGACGATGAGCGGCAGGTGGACGGCGAAGTCCTCGACGAAGTCGATCTCGCCGCGCTCCTGGATCTCGCTGATGAGCGCGTCGGTGAGCTCGCGCACGCGCGGCTCGAGGCGCCGCACCTGCTTCGGGCCGAACCCGCGGCTGATGAGCTTGCGCTGGCGCGTGTGCTCCGGGTCGTCCATCGACACGATGGACATCGGCGCGGCGACGTTCGGGCGCACGCCGAACCGCGAACAGTACAGCTCCGGATCGCACGAGAGCTTGGAGACGTCCTCGTGGCGCGAGATGAGCCACAGGCCGCTCTTGTCGAGGTGCACGGGATCGTGCTCGCGGAGCCACGCGTAGTCCGCCCAGGGATCGTCGAAGAAGCGGCCGTCGTTCACGTCGATGGGGGCTCGGGTCTCTTGGCTCATGATCGCTCCTGGCGAGGACGGTGGTTAGGTTGGTTGGGTTGATGCAGGGAGGCCGGGGGGCCGGAGCGGGCGCTACTCCGCCGCGCCCTTCGACGCGCGGGGCTCGTAGAACGCGCGGTACCAGCGCCGCAGGTTGCCGAACTCGCCGTCGCACTCCGAGAGCAGCGGCCGCTCGCGGAACACCTTGTGCTCCCAGATCTCGACGTCCTGCTGGTAGCCGCGGCGGAGGTTGTCGATGTAGCGCGCGGTGAACTCGGGCGAGATCTCGCGGTCGCCCTGTTGCCTGAGCGCGACGGCGAAGCGCAGGTGCAGCAGGTTGGGGCCGATGGGGGTGTGCGCGTTGATGATGAGGCTCTCCCGCACGCCGCGCATGTGCGTGACCATGTACGCGGGCCCGTAGTACGTCGCCGTCAGATCGTAGGCGTCCTCGCCGCCGCCGAGCGGGTACGCGACGCCCGAGTTGTGCTGCACGGCGACGTGCCCGAGGTACTCGTTGCGGAACTTGTCGGCGCGGGTGCCGTGCACGGGCATGAAGTGCGCGGTGTCGACGAGGTTCTCGACGATCTCGCGCGGGTGCGTCTTGATCTCGAGCACCGAGTGGCTCCACGCGGTGAACCGGCCCTCCTCGAGCAGCGACGCGAGGCTCGGCAGCTCCCAGTCGGGCGGGCCGTGCTCGGGATCGTGCCAGACGAAGATCATCCCGTCGCGCTCGACGACCGGCCAGCACGCGACGCGCGCGCGGGGCGGGATGCGGCTCGCGTACGGGACGTCGGTGCAGACGCCGTCGCCGTCGAAGCGCCACGCGTGGAACGGGCAGCGGATCTGATCACCCTCGACCTTGCCGCCGTGCCCGAGGTGCGCGCCGAGGTGCGGACAGAAGGCGTCGAGGATCTTGACGGCGCCGCTCTCGCCGCGGAAGAGCACGAGATCCTCGCCGAAGTACCGGATGGGCACCGCGACGCCGGGCGCGAGCTCGTCGGAGAACCGCACGAGGAACCACCCGCGCGGGTAGGGGCCGAGGGGGCCTCCGATGGCCGGGGAATCACCTGGGGAGAGCGGGAGCGCGCGGGTGGGCTGGGTCATGTGGGCCTCGCGTGGGGAGGGGGAGGGGACGGATCGAACCAGCACCGCGCCTAGCAAAGCCTTGGCCACCCCGCGGTGTCAATGAAACATGTTTCAATATCGATCTGGCGGGGCCCCCGGCGCGAGACGTGCGCGTCCCTCGCGAAGAATGTTCGCCGTGCGGCGCGGGCGGCGCGGCGGTCAGCGCGAGGCGAAGTCCACCCGGATCGGCGAGAGGGATCGCGGGCGCCCCGCGATCGCCGTCGCGACGCCGGCGAGGAGGCGCCGCGCGAGCTCGGCGTCGCGCGGGTCGATCTCCCCCCCTCCGCCAGGGCGCGGCGCGGGGACGCCGTCGACGAGCGCGACGCGTGCGCCGTCCGGGGCGACCACGATTGATCCCGTGAGGGTCGCGACGAGCGCGTCGGCCAGGGCCTCGTCGCGCCGCGCGACCGCGCCGAGCACGCCGCGCGCGACCTCGAGCGCCGCGTCGCAGTCGAAGCGGCACGGATAGAACGACACGAGCGATCGGCGCTGGCGCATCCAGAGCGGGTTCACGAGGGCGACGGCGCGCGGCGTCCACGCGTCGTGCGCGGCGACGTAGTCCTCCGCGAGCCCGCGGCCGAGCCCGACCACGACGTCGATCCCGCGCTCGACGCGCCCCGCGAACGCGTCGACGCAGCACCGAGGGAACCCGAGCAGCGCGCCGAGCCTCGCGTGCGCGGCGGGGCGCGCCGTCGTCGACCCGGGCAGGATCTCCGCCTCCGCGTCGCGCAGGGCGTCCGCCTCGGCCTGCGTGCGCCCGAGGTACATCACCCGTGAGCGCCGGCCGTCCTCGTCGATGTCGCGCGTCGACCAGCTGACGGCGCCGCCGAGGCGCCGCGCGAGCGCCGTCGCCGCGTCGAGCTGTCCGACCGCGACCGAGCGCCGGATCGCGGGCTTCAGCCCCTCCGAGAACGCGAGCGCCTCGACGTCGACGCGCCCGCTCATCGCGCCCACGACGGCGCGGCGCCGGGCGTCGTCGGGAGCCGCAACGACGCGTGCCGCGCGAGCGCGACGACCAGCTTCTCCGTCTCGCGTGACGTGCGCGACGGGCGCGACGGCGAGCCCGACGCGTAGCCGGCGAGCCAGCCCGATAGATCACATTGCTTACATCGGCGCTTCTGCAGGTGCAGCACGCGCAGCGCGAGCTTCGCGGCGAGGCTCGGCGACGCGCACACCTCGGCCTTCGTGTGGCCGCCGAGCGAGTACGCGCCGAGCAGCTGAAAATAGCTGATCGCGCCGCCGCCGTGCACGACGCAGGAGCCGACCCTCGGATCGAACGACGACTCGTGCTGCGCGACCGCCGCGAGCACGAGCGCGGTCGCCGCGATCTCGGCCGTGCCGTCGCTGCCCGCGGCGCGCTCGAACAGCGGTCGCTCGTTCGCGGCGGCCACGATCGCGTCGACGGCCTCGGCGCGGCTCTCTCTCGTGCCGCCGGGGGGCCTCGGGAGCGCGGCGAGCGCGGCGAGGACGAGCGTCGCGAGCGATGTCGTCACGCCCCGACCTGCGTCGTGTGGCCTCGATCGAGCACTCGGCTACGGTAGCCGCCCGATGACGCGACCGCCACACCCGCTCCACGCGCGGCTCCTCGATCTGAACCGCACGGCGAGCGAGGCGTACGTCGCCGCCGAGCCCGCGCGGCGCCGCGCGAGGGCGAAGCACCCCACCTTCGTCTCGTGCATCAAGTGCATGGACGGGCGCCTGTCGCTGCCGACGATGACCGGCGTGCCGATCGGGATGATCAAGCCGTTCCGCGCGATGGGCGGCCGCTTCGAGGCCTACTGGCCTGGGTTCCTCTCCCGCGTGCGCGGCTGGGTCGACGGCGCGCAGGAGGCCGGCGCGCACGCGACGATGCTCATCTCCTACCACCACAGCGAGAGCCAGCCGACGCTCGGGTGCTCCGGGTGGGGCTTCGACAAGGAGGCGGCGCGCGCGCACGCGGCGCAGCTGCGCGACGATCTCGCGCTCGTGTTCGGCGACGCGCTCTCGCCCATCGTGATCGGCATCGAGACCGACCGCGACGCGCTCACGCTGCACGGCGTGGCGGGCGACGTCGGCGCGAGGACGCTCATCGGCGCGAGCGACGAGGAGGTGCGCGCGGCGCTCGACGCGGCGCTGCCCGACACGGCGGACGAGGTGCGTCGCGATCTGACGCCGCTCTTCGCCGCGAACGCCCGGCGGGTCGCGCAGCTGATCGCCGCGCCTCGCGAGACGCCCGCGCTCGGACACGCGGAGCGCGTGCTCGCGATCGGGCAGGGCTTCGACTGGCTCACCCCGGAGAACCTCGCGCTGATCGTCGACGACGCCGATCCGGCGCTCGCGCGGTCGGTCGAGGTCGCCGCCGAGATCCTCGCCGCGAACGTGGCCGACGAGGGCGACGAGGAGGCGGTCACGATCTTCGCGTCGGTCACCTACAGCGATCCTGGCATCGACAAGCGCCAGGCGGAGGTCCGCGCGCGCGGGCTGCAGCGCTTCGCCGAGCGCGTGGTCGCGGCGTCCCAGCCGCGGCTGGTCGCGACCGGGAGGTTCCTCTCCATCGCGGGCGTCGTGTGGAGCCCGTCGCGGCGCCTTGAGCTGCTCGACGGACAGCCCCGCCCGACGCCGTGGTAACCCGCGCGGCGATGCGCGCGCCCGCTGCCCTCTCGCTCGCCCTCTCGCTCGCCGCGTGCAGCAGCAGCCGCAGCGACACCGCGCCGGGGACGATCGTGATCGACGAGGGGCTCGATCCGTCGCTCGACGCCGCCCACGTCACCCGTGTCATCCTGCGCGCGCGCCAGGGCGACGGCTCGGAGCGGCCCGTGTACGACGGCGCGCTGCCCGCCGACAGGCGCATCCCGCTCGGCGAGGTGAGCACGAGCACGCCCGTCGCGTTCGTGATCGAGGGGAGGGACGACGCCGGCGACGTGGTCGCGCGCGGCGGGACGCCCTTCGTCTTCCCCGCGGGCGACATGCCGGTGCTGGTCGGCGCCGTGGGGCAGGCGACGCGCCTCTCGCGCCCGCTCGCGTCACCGGCGACCCGCTCGACGCTGGTCGGCGCGCGGTACCTGTTCTCGACGTCGGAGTTGCGAGGCACGCTGTACGATCTCTCGCGCCTCGACACGCTCGCGGATCCTCGCGGGCTGCCGCGCCCGGCGCAGACGCTGCTGTCGTGGAGGGACCTCGCGGTGATGATCGACGAGGCGGGCGCGTCGTCGATCGACACGACCACCGGCGCGTCGGGCGTCAACTCGCTCGGCGGCGCTGCGGTCGCGGACGTGCTCGGCGGCGCGGTGGTGGTGGGGACGGACGCGACGTACCTCGCGGGGCCCGCCCGCGCGTCGGGCGCGAAGACCTCGACGATCGTGCGCTTTGCGGATGCGATCTCGACCGTGTCGCTGTCCACCCCGCGGCGGGGCGCGGCGGCCGGGTGGATCGACGGGACGGGCCTGGTCGTCACGAGCGGTGACGTCGACGGGCCGGTCGAGATCGTGGAGGCGGGCGCGACGGCGCCGACGGCCGGATCGTTCGCGCTGCCCGCGCGGCGCGGCGGCGTGCTCGCGGGCCTCGGCGAGGGCGCGTTCGTGCTGCTCGGAGGGGTCGATCCGTCGACGGGCGCGCCGGCCCCGACGCTGCGCGTGTCGCTCTCGTGCGTCACCGACTGCGCGTCGGCGAGCGCGGCGCCGATCGACCTCGCGTGGGGGCGGGCGCACGCGGCGGGCCCTGGGCGCTCGTTCGTCGTCGGCGCGCGCGCGAGCGGCGAGACGCGCGCGTACCTCGTCGACGCGACCGGCGAGCGCGAGATCGCGCTGAAGATTACGCGCACCGGCGGCGACTCGGTGGCGGTGGGTGATGGCCTCGTCGTGATCGCCGGCGGCGTCGACGCGGCGGGCGCGCCCGTCTTGACGCTCGAGCAGCTGACGCCGTGACGGCGCGCGTCGCCCGGCCGCGCGTCTGGTAGCGTCGACGGGTGCGGCGCGCGCGCGACCTCGGGACGGCGGGGCTCCTCGTCTGCGCGTCGTGCACGTTCGGCGCCGACGAGTACCGCTTCGCGAGCGCGGCGAGCGCCGGGCGCGCGGGCGCGGCCGGAGGGGTGAGCGCCGGCGCGGGCGGTCACGGCGGCGTGGGCCAGGGCGGCCAAGCGCAGGGCGGCCAAGCGCAGGGCGGAGGAGAGCAGGGCGGGGGAGGGCAGGGCGGGGGCGCGCAGCCCGTGTGCCAGCCGTCCGACAGGGCGTGCGAGGGCAAGCAGGAGCTCGCCTGCGCGCCCGACCGGAGCAAGCTCGTGGCGTCGCGTCTCTGCGGGCCGACCAGCGTGTGCAAGCCGGGCGTCGGGTGCGTGACGCCGGTCGAGGTGGTCGCGGGCGTCGACTCGACCTGCGCGCGCGCGTCGGACGGCGGCGTGCGCTGCTGGGGGCGCAACGACGTCGGCCAGCTCGGCGTCGGGAGTGTCGGCGGCAAGCACCCCGTGCCCCGCGAGGTCGTCTCGCCGGACGGCGCGGGCGTGCTCGGCGGCGTGACGTCGCTCGCGGTGGGCTGGAGGAGCGCGTGCGCCGTCGCCGGAGGCGAGGTGTGGTGCTGGGGCAGCGACGACAACGGCCAGCTGGGCGACGGCGCCGGCCAGACCGCGGACAGCGCCCGCCCGGTGAAGGTGCAGCTGCCAGTGAAGGCGGCGCAAGTGGCCGGCGCGCTGTTGACGTTCTGTGCGCTCGGCGTCGACGATCAGGTGTGGTGCTGGGGATCCAACTCCGGCGCAATCATTGGAACAAGTGTGCTCTCATCCGAAATCCCTGTGATTGCGGCATCCATCGCACAGTTGGCGTTCAAGCCCCAGGCGCTGGTCGTGGGCGCGTCGGCCGCTTGTGTGACGGGGGGCGGCGTCGCGCGGTGCTGGGGCCTGAACCTGAAGGGCGAGGCGGCGATCGGCGCGACCGACTCGGTCGCCCACGCGCCCGCGCCCGTCCGCGTCACCCCCGGCGATCCACCCCTCGCCGGCGTGGCGCAGGTGGCGGTGGGGGGCGCGTCGTTGCAAGGAAACAATCCTTACTCTCATGTGTTGCTCGTCACGGGCGACGGCGCCGCCAACGGCGCGCTCTGGTGCTGGGGCTGGAACGATCGCGGGCAGTGCCTCGTCTCCCCCGGCGTCGCGGCGCTCACGACCCCGCAGCCCGTCGCCGCGGTCTCGCCCGTGCAGGTGTCCGCGGGCGGCCAGCACTCGTGCGCCGCGTTCGCGTCGACCCCGACCGCCCCGAACATCCAGTGCTGGGGCTGGAACGAGCACGGCCAGATCGGCGCGGGCACGATGGGCCCGGCCGCGGTGAAGGCGCCCTTCCCCGTGCCGATCGTCCACGGCGCGACCGTCTCCGCGGGGGCGAGGCACACCTGCGCGCTCGGCGGCGAGGGGCGCGACACGATCTGGTGCTGGGGCGACGGCGCGGACGGGCAGCTCGGTGACGGCGGGTTCGTCGTGCAGCCTTCGCCGCGCGTGGTGGCGCTGCCATGAGGCGCCTCGTCACCGCGCTCGCGCTGCTCTCGACCCTCGCCGGCGCCGCGGAGCCGCCGGTCCACCCCGAGGCGCGCGCGCGGTTTCGCGCGGGCGTCGCCTTGATGTCCGATCCCGGAGGCGCGCGGGTCGAGGAGGCGTACCGGCTCTTCAAGGAGGCGTACGCGCTCAGCCCCTCGTGGAAGATCCTCGGCAACCTCGGCGCGACGGCGATGCGCCTCGAGCGTCACGGCGAGGCCATCGACGCGTTCACGAGGTACCTCGACGAGGGCGGCGCGGAGCTCGATCCGGCCGAGCGCGCGCAGATCGAGCGGGATCTGGGCACGCTGCGCGCGGGCTCGGCGCCGCTGGCGATCGCGGCGCCGGGCGGCGACGGCACGCTGCGCGTCGAGGACACACGCGCGCGCGCGGACGGCGGCGTCGTGCGCACCACCTACGAGGTGCCTCGCGCGGAGGCGTCGCGCCTGCTCGTCGCGCTCGGCAAGCACAGGCTGACCACCACGATCGACGGGCGCGCCGCCGCGTGGGAGGGAGAGATCGGCACCACCGGCGCGGAGGTGCGCTTCGTCGTCGCCCCCGTCGCCGAGCGAGCTGACGCGCCCACGCCCGCGCCGCGCCCGCCGCGCCGATCCACCACGCGCACGGCGGGGCTCGTGGCGGTCTCCGCGGGCGGCGCGATGGTGGCCGCAGGCCTCGTCACCGCCGTCATCGGGCAGCGCAAGAAGGTCGCGCTCGACGACGCGTGCCCGGGCAAGACGTGCCCCGAGAGCCGCCGAGGCGACGTCGACGCGCTCCGTCACTGGGCGGCGGCGACCAACGTGCTGTTGATCGGCGGCGGGCTCGTCGCCGCGGGCGGCGTCACGACGCTGGCGCTCGATCGCGACAGGGCCGCCACGATCACCTGGGGGCCGGCGTCGCTGACGCTCTCCGGGCGGTTCTAGGCCGAGCGCGGCCGCGCTTTCCGCGCTTCGCCGGCGCGTGCAAGGTCCGCCTGATGCGAGCCGAGCTGCGAGATGGAGACGAGGTCTTCTCGGTGACCCTGCTGGACCGACCGGGCGCGACGCACGCCGTCCTCTTCGCGGTGGGCGCGGGCGGAGACCCGGAGCGGCAGCACGGCCCGCTGCTCGAGGCGCTCGCCGCGCGCGGGGGCGCCGTCGTCGCGCCGCATTTCTCTCGCCTCTCCCCGGCTCCGTCCGCCGACGAGCTCGCGACGCGCGCGCGTCGGCTGCGCCTCGCGCTCGATCTCGTGGCGCGCCCTGGCCTCTCCGTGGCGGGAGTGGGCCACTCCATCGGCGCCATGCTGCTGCTCGCGCTGGCCGGCGGGCGGGCGTGGCAGCGCGAGGGCTCGCCGCTCGCGCTCGGTCGCGACGCGCGCCTCGGTCGGCTCGCGCTCCTCGCGCCCGCAGCCGGGTACTTCCTGGCGCCGGGCGCGCTCGCCGACGTGAACCTGCCCATCCTGCTCTGGACGGCCTCGGGAGACGTCATCACACCGGCCGCACAGGCGCGGCAGGCGCTCGCGGGCCTCGGCGCGGGCGCGAGCCTCGACGCGCGACAGCTCGAGGGAGGCGGGCACTTCTCGTTCCTGCATACGCTGCCGCCCGGCGTGACCGATCCGCAGGCCGACCGCGACGGCCTCCTCGCGGAGCTGTCGGCCGAGCTCTGCGCGTTCGTCGGCGCGTGACCCTCAGCCCACGCCGACGAGCTCGACCTCGAACACGAGCGTCGAGTTCGGCGGGATGACCGGCGGGAACCCCCGCGCGCCGTACGCGAGCTCGGGCGCGATCGTGAGCTTGCGCCTCCCTCCGACCTTCATCCCGGCGACGCCCTGGTCCCAGCCCTTGATGACCTCGCCCTTGCCGAGCTGAAACTGGAACGGGCGCCCGCGATCGCGCGAGCTGTCGAACTTCTGCCCATTGGTGAGCGTCCCCGTGTAGTGCACGCTGACGCGCTGGCCCGCGGTCGCCTCCGCGCCGGTGCCGAGGACCTCGTCGATGATGTCGAGCATCCGCCGCGCGTAGCACAGCCGCCGGCGCGCCGTAGCCGCCGGCGCGCCGCCTTGTTACAGCAGGCGCAGATGATCGATCACGCGCGCGCGGGGATCCTGCCAGACAAACCTCACACGGTGTTCCGGGGGCCCGACGGCGCGCTCCTGCACGAGGAGATGCTGACGCGCGGCGGCTTCGACGGCCCGTTCGCGTACCTGTACCACGCGCACCCGGTGACGGCGGCGCGGCGGGTGGAGGAGATCGAGGGGTTCGCGGCGCCCGCGCGCGCGGAGGCGGGGATGTTCCCCAACCAGCGCAGGCTGTACGACGCCAACGCGCTCTGGGATCGCCTCGCGGAGGCGGGCGGCGCGGCGTCGCGGACGCGGACGGCGCTGCTGTTCAACGACGACGTCGTGCTGTCGCTGTCGGCGCCCAGCGAGCCCGATCCAGCCTACTTCGCCAACAACGACGGCGACGATCTGCACTACGTGATGAGCGGGCGCGGGCGGCTCGAGTCGTCGTTCGGGTGGCTCGAGTTCGAGGCCGGCGACTACCTGCACGTGCCGCGCAGCGTGATCCACCGCGTGCACCCCGGGGCGGGCCTGCGCCTCTTCACGATCGAGGGGCGCCGCGACGTCGTCGTGCCGTCGAACTTCCGCAACCCGGTCGGGCAGCTGACGATGAACGCGCCGTACACCGAGCGCGACTTCGTCCGCCCGACCGCGCCCATCGCGTCGCACGGCGCCCTGCCCGACGGCCCGCGCGAGGTGCTGGTCAAGCGGCTCGACAGGTTCACGCGGCTCTCGCTCGAGCGGTGCCCGATGGATGTCGTCGGGTGGGACGGCTACCTCTACCCGTTCACGTTCGCGATGCGCCGCTACCAGCCGAAGACCGGCCAGCTGCACCTGCCGCCCACGGTGCACACGACGTTCGTCGGCGCGAGCTACGTCGTCTGCTCCTTCGTGCCGCGCGCGGTCGACTTCCACCCCGAGGCCATCCCGTGCCCGTACCCGCACTCCAGCGTCGACTGTGACGAGGTGCTCCTCTACCTCGCCGGCAACTTCACGAGCCGCCGCGGCGTCGGGCCGGGGTGCGTGTCGCTGCACCCGGCGGGCCTGCCGCACGGGCCGCACCCGGGCGCGTACGAGGCGAGCATCGGGAGCAAGTGGACGGACGAGTCGGCCGTGATGCTCGACGCGTTCAAGCCGCTCTGGCCCACGCCCGCCGCGCTCGGCGTCGAGCGCGCGGGGTACCAGGCGTCCTGGGCGAGCCCGGAGTGACGTTCATTATAGTGGAGACGCGTCTTGCAGAACGTCGCCTGTGGCCCTAGGGTGGGAGCATGCCTCGCTGGTTCCAAGACAACCCCCAGTCCATCGGGCGCACGCCGCTCGTCCGCCTCAACCGCGTCACCGACGGCGCCCCCGCGACGGTGCTCGCGAAGATCGAGGGGCGCAACCCCGCGTACTCGGTCAAGTGCCGCATCGGCGCCGCGATGGTCGCGGACGCCGAGGCGCGCGGCGTGCTCGGCCCCGGCAAGGAGCTGGTCGAGGCGACGAGCGGCAACACCGGCATCGCGCTCGCGTTCGTCGCGGCGGCGCGCGGGTACCCGCTCACGCTGACGATGCCCGACACGATGAGCGTCGAGCGCCGCAAGCTGCTCGTCGCGTACGGCGCGAAGCTCGTGCTCACCGAGGGCGCGAAGGGGATGAACGGCGCCATCGCGCGCGCGGCGGAGATCCAGGCGTCGGACCCGGGGCGCTACGTCGTCCTGCAGCAGTTCGAGAACCCGGCGAACCCCGCGGTGCACGAGCGGACGACGGGCCCGGAGATCTGGGACGACACCGAGGGCGAGGTCGACGTGTTCGTCTCGGGCGTCGGCACCGGCGGCACGATCACGGGCGTCTCGCGCTACATCAAGGGCACCAAGAAGAAGGCCATCACGACCGTCGCGGTCGAGCCGGAGGAGAGCCCCGTCATCACGCAGACGCGCGCGGGTCAGCCGCTGCAGCCGTCGCCGCACAAGATCCAGGGGCTCGGCGCCGGGTTCGTGCCGAAGGTCACCGATCTGTCGCTCATCGACGAGGTCGAGCGGGTCAACAGCGCCGACGCCCTCGCCGCCGCGCGGCGCCTCGCGCGCGAGGAGGGGATCATCTCCGGCATCTCGAGCGGCGCGGCCGTCGTCGCCGCCGTGCGCCTCGCGCACCGCCCCGAGCACCGGGGCAAGACGATCGTCGCCATCCTGCCCGACTCCGGCGAGCGCTACCTCAGCACGCTCCTGTTCGCCGGGATGTTCGACGAGCAGGGCCTCGCGACCACGTTAGGTTGGTTCAGTTACTGTCCGAGCACCATCGCCTGCTCGGGCAGCCCCGGCGAGAGCACGCGCGCCGCCAGCCCCGCGGCCTCGAGGTCGCGCGCGATCTCGGCCGGATCGAGCCGGTGGTGCGCGGGAGGGCCGCGGCGCGCGTCGGGGCGAAAGTCCACGATCAGGATCTTGCCGCCCGGGCGCAGGGCCGCGCGTAGCTTGGCCGCGAAGGCGCGGCGATCGGGCACGTGGTGCCAGGTGTCGACCACGAGCACGCGGTCGACGGACGCGGGGGCGAGGCCGGGATCGCGCGGTGATCCGAGCTGCGCGCGGACGTTCGACAGACCCTCGCGCCGCGCGCGCGCTTCGACGTGCCGCACCATGTCGGGCTCGACGTCGACGGCGAGGACGGCGCCCGCCGGGCCGACCGCGCGCGACAGCCACGGCACGAAGTAGCCGGTGCCGGCGCCGACGTCGGCGACCGTCATGCCGGGCGTGACGTCGAGCGCGGTGACGACGTCGGCGGGGCGCTGCCACTCGTCGCGGGCCGGATCGTCGAAGATCGGCGCCCAGTCGGCCGCGCGCTCGAACCTGTGCACGAGCGGGCTTGCGCCGTCGGCGTGGCTGGCGTGGTGGGCGCCGTGGGGATTGTGCGGCGGCGCGGCGGGAGCGCCGCAACCGGCGGTGAAGAGGCAGAGCGCGCAGGCCACCCGGTCGAGGATCACCTGGTCGCTGTGCCACCCTCGCGCGCGGAGGGCAACCGGCCGTCTCCTCACGCGTGGTTGCGGACGGCCCCAAGCAGCGTAGTCCTACCCCATGCGGAACCTGCTGGCGCTCTCCCTCGTCCTCTTCGCGGCCTCTGGCTGCTCGTCCGACTCGAGCGGGGGCGCGTCCCCTGGGGGCGTCGGTTGTCGTCAGAAGGACGACGCGGACGGCAACAAGGACTGCGTGAGCTTCGCGGGGAAGCCTCGCCAGCTCGACTGCGATGTGCAGTCCCAGGTGGACGAGGCGGTCGCCGCTGGCTGCGTGCTCCAGAAGCCTGGCAGCACGGACGTCTGCTGCCCGACCTCCGTCAGCGGACAGCGCGAGGTGAGCCTTGGCTGCTCGGAGCCCGCGGACGCCCTGACCGACTCGGAATGCGCGGGCACGCCGCAGGGGCGCAAGCTCGACTGCGACACGGCGCAGCTGCAGCAGCAGGGGATCGGGCTCGGGTGCCGGGCCGAGTCGCCGGGGAGCACGACGGATTTCGATCTGTGCTGCCCGGCGAACGTCCGCGGCGCGGTCAACAAGTGATCCGCGGTCGCGCTCCCTGTCACTGCGCGCCCGCGTCGGCGGCGGCGTCGAGGAGCCTACGCGCCTCGTCGCGCCGGTACGCGCCGTACGCCCCGCTCGCGAACGGCTGGAGCGCCGCCAGCCCCTCTCGCTCGCGGCCCGCGCGCAGGAGCGCGACCGCGCGGTTGAACCACGCCTCCGCCGCGAAGCGCCCCGCCGGGGCCGCCGCGAGGTAGCGATCCCACGCGGCGACCGCGGCGCCCGGCGCGCCGCCGCGAAAGTGAAGCTCGTGCGCCGCGCGGTACAGCGCCTCCGCGGGATCCGGGGCGGGGGGCGGCGGCTCGGCCGCGGGCGGGGGCTCCGCGAGGGGCGCCGGGGCCGGCGCGGAGGGGGCAGTGGGGGAGCTCACCTCCACGCGCGCGCCGGTCGGGCTCGTCCGCGGCGCGGCGGACCGCGTCGCCGCCGCGCGCGCGTCGTCGGGAGACGGCCCGCGATCACTCGACGCTGCGCGCGCGTCGTCGGGAGACGGCCCGCGACCACTCGACGCCGCGCCGGGCGCGGCGCCAGCGACCGAGACCGCGTCCGCGTGTGCGAACGCGCCCGTCGTCGCTCGGTCGATCGGCGCGGACTCGGCCGTCGCCGCGACCGGGGGGGCCGCCGCCCTCGCGCTCGGCGGCGCGGTCACGCTCGGGGCCGGAGCGGGCGGGGCGGGCGAGAGCCAGGCGGCGACGCGCGCGCCGTTCGCCGCGAGGGCCGCGGACGCCGCGAGCGCGGCAGCGATCGGGACGAGCCATGTCGCGCGCAGCCGCGAGCGCGCGGGCGGGGGGCGCCGCGTCACCTGGGACAGGAGCCGCGCGCGCGTCTCGGCCGCGCGACCGTGATCGACGGGCGCGTCGCGGAGCGCCTTCGTCGCCTGCTCGAGCGGATCGTTCATGGCGCACCTCCGAGCAGCTCGCGCAGGCGCTTCTTCGCGTGGAAGAGGCGCGTGCGGACGGTGGCCTCGGGCACGCCGATCATCCGCGCGACCTCGGGGCTCGAGCGCTCCTCGATCTCGCAGAGCGCGAAGGCGACGCGGTGATCGATCGAGAGCTGATCGAGCGCTCGCTGCAGCCTGTGGGCGAGCTCCGCGCGCTCCCACGCCTCGTCGGGGCGCGCGGGCGGCTCGACCGGCTCCGCGGCGGCGCGCGCGGCCATGGCGCGGCGCCTCACCGCGGCGCGCACGTGGTTGCGCGAGAGGTTGGCGGAGATCGCGATCAGGAACGTGCGCAGCGACGACTCGCCCCGGTACCGCGCCGCGGCCGACGGCAGCGCGAGGAAGACGTCCTGCACGAGATCCTCCGCGACCGACGCGTCGCCGAGGAGCCTGACGGCGAACGCGCGCACGCCCTCGTGGTGTGCGTCGTACAGCTCGCCGAGCGCGGACGAGTCACCCTCGACGACCGCCGCGAGCAGCCGCTGCTCGGTCGTGGTGTCGCGCGGCGCCGGCGACACGAGCCGGAGCGCGGGCGGATCGCGCGGGGTGTCGGTCATCGACAGAGGGAGGGGCGACGAAATCAACACGGCTCGCGCGCTCTGTCACCCGTCGGGGCGAGAGCGTTCAAAGAAATCGTAGCGCCCGTCTCGGAGCGGCGGCCGGCGTTTTCGGTGAACGCTCGGGCGCCGAGCGGTGACCACAGGCCGAACCTCGAGTGCGGGCCCCGAGCCCGTCCGCCACCCGGCTGAGGCGTGGCGCGCCGAGGGAGGAGCCACGATGAAGACACGCTGGTGGATGGTCGCGCTCGCCCTCTCGGCGACGCCGGAGCTGCACGCACAGGAGCCGCGCCCCGCGCCGCCCACGCTCGTCGAGTCGCCCACGGTGACCCTGCCGGACGCCGCGCGCGAGGCGGGCGTGTCAGGCACGGTCGAGCTGGTCGTCACGATCGACCGCGAGGGGCGCGTGGTCGACGCGCGCGTCACGCGCTCGCCGTCTCCGCTCCTCGACGAGGCCGCGGTGGCGCTCGCCCTCGCGCACCGCTTCTCGCCCGCGACGCGGGCAGGCGTCCCCGTCGCGGCGCGCGTGCGCCTCGCGGTCGACTTCCACGCTCCCGCGCCGACGACGCCAGGCCCGGCGCCGAGCGGGGGTGGGAGCCCCCCGGCCGGCGCGGCTCTGCAGGTCCCGGCCGATGCGGCTGGTGCCCCTCCCGAGGCGGCGCCTGTGACCACCGAGGTCGGCGTGCGCGGTCGCCGCGCGGAGCTCGAGTCGCCGAGGTCGCGCGTGTCGCGCGAGGAGCTGCGCACGATGCCGGGCGCGGGCGGCGATCCGCTGCGGGCGGTGACGGTCCTGCCTGGGATCGCGCGGACCCCGGCGTTCACCGATCTGCTGATCGTGCGCGGCAGCGCGCCGTCCGGCACCGGGGTGTTCTTCGACGGCGCGTACCTCCCCCGCGCGTTCCACTTCGGCGGGCTCTCGAGCGTCGTGCCCACCGAGCTGCTCGAGCGCATCGAGTTCTATCCGGGCAATTTTCCCGCGCGCTACGGGCGCCACGACGGCGGCGTGCTCGAGCTCCGGTCGCGCGCGCTCGACGCGCCGCGGCCCCGCGTGATGGCGCAGGTCGATCTGCTCGACGCCCGCGCGATGGTGGAGGCGCCGCTGCCGTGGGGCGCGCGGATCGTGGCGGCGGCGCGGCGCAGCTGGCTCGACGCGTGGCTCGGGCCGGTGCTCGAGAAGAACGACGTCGGCGTGCGGCGCGTGCCCGTCTACGAGGACGCGCAGGTGTTCGTCGAGGTCTCGCCGTCGCGCGGCGCGACCCTGCGCGCGGGCCTCCTGTACGCGCGCGACACGTTCGACCTCGTCACGAAGCGGCCGCTCGCGGACGAGCCGGCGTTCGCCGGCGGGATGTCGACGGACAGCGGGTTCTGGCGCGCCATCCTGAGGTTCGACGGCGAGCCGACGGCGCGCGCGCGCGTCTCGACGATGGTGTCGATCGGGCCGGACCTGCAGCGCGAGCGCCTCGGCACGCTGCTCGTCGACTCGCGCATCGACTACCTGAGCGGCCGCGGCGAGGCCACGTGGGACGCGACGTCGTGGCTCGCGCTGCGCGCGGGCTGGGACGTCCTGCTGGGGACCTACGACGCGACGCTGCGCATCCCGAGCCTGCCCGTGATCGGCGGGGGCGAGCCGCCACCGATCACCAGCCAGCGACCCAACACCTGGCGCGGCAGCGGGACCTTGTCTCGGCCGGGCGCGTACGCGGAGGCCCGCGTGACGCCCGTCGAGCGCTGGCAGGTCGTGCCGTCCGTGCGCGCCGACCACACCGCGGAGTTCGGCGAGTGGACGGTCTCGCCGCGTCTCTCCTCACGGCTCGAGCTGCGCCGCGGCCCCGCGCGCACGGCGGTCCGGGCAGGGCTCGGGGTGTTTCACCAGCCGCCCGACTACAACGCTGTCATCCCCATCTTCGGCGTGCCCACCCTGGCGTCGAGCCGCGCGGTGCACGCGAGCGTGGGCGTCGAGCAGGGGCTCGGCCATGGCGCCGACGCGTCGGTGGAGGCGTTTCACAAGTCAATCTCCGGCATCCCCTCGCACGATCCCTCGCGCGGGCCCGTCGCGACCAACGCGAACGGCGCCCAGGGGCGCGTGATCGGCGCGGAGGCGCGCCTCCAGCTGCGGGGCGGCGGCAGGGTCACGGGGATGATCGCGTACACGCTGTCGCGGTCGACGCGCCGCGACGCGCCGGGCGCGCCGACGCGCCTGTTCGAGTACGACCAGACGCACGTGCTCTCGGCGGTCGCGCGCGTCCGCGTCGGTCGCGGCGTGACGCTCGGCGCCCGCTACCGCGCCGCGACCGGCGTGCCGTACACGCCGTGCCTCGGCGGCTCGCTCGCGGCCGACGCGGGCGTCTTCACCTGTGTGCAAGGCGAGCCGTACGGCGCCCGCCTGCCCGCCTTTCACCAGCTGGATCTCCGCATCGACAAGACCTGGGAGCGAGAGACATGGAACCTCACGGCGTACCTCGACGTGCAGAACGTCACCAACCGCAGCAACGCGGAGGGCGCGAGCTACTCCTTCGACAAGTCCAAGGTCACCTGGCAGGCGGGCCTCCCCATCCTGCCCATCGCGGGCGTGCGGGTGGAGCTGTGAAGCTTGTTGCATTGTGCAAAGTGGTGCTCGCCGCCGCGCCCTCGCTCGTTGCCGCGTGCGGGGACGACTTCGAGAGCCCGTCGTCGGTGACCTCGGTGCGGGTGCTCGCGGTCGAGCTCGACGCGCCGTTCGCGCGGCCCGGCGCCGACGTCACGCTGACGATGCTCGTCCATGACGGCGGCGCGCCGCTCGGGGCCGCCCGCCCGCTGTCGATCGCATGGTTCGCCGGCTGCGACGATCCGGACGACGACTCGCCCGCGGCCTGCTACCCGCGCCTCGCGTGGCTGCGGGGCCTCAGTCCCGACGAGCTCGCGGGGACGGCGCCGCGCGGCGACGGCGCGCTCGGGCACGGAGAGGTCTTCAAGGTGCGCGTCCCGCCGGATCTCATCACGCGCCACGCCCCGCGCGTGGGCGAGCCGGTGCCTCGCGGCCTGTCGTACGTGTTCTTCGCGGTGTGCGCGGGGGCGCTGGTGGCCGACGGGGCGGCGCGGCCGCGCGCGGGCGTGCCCGTCAGGTGCGTCGACGCGGAGACGGGCGTGGACGCGGGCCCGTCGCGGTTCGTCAGTGGCTACGCGACCGTGCGCGCGTATGACGACCTCGTGAACCACAACCCGGTGCTCGCCTCGGTGAGCGTCGGCGGCGCGGCGCCCGCGTCGTGTGACGCCGAGGCCGCCTGCCCCGACGGCGCGCCGTGCGTGGACGGACGGTGCGCGCTGTCGCTCCCGCGCTGTGACGCGGGCTCGCGGGATGACTGCCCGGCGATCGCGGTCCTGCCGACGCTCGAGGACGCGAGCTTCGAGCTCGACGAGGCGGCCGCGTCTCCCGGCGTCCCGGCGGAGGGCGAGCTCCTCTGGGCGGCGTACTTCACCACGGCAGGCGCCTTCGACGCGCCGGTGCGGACGATCTTCGAGCCGACGGACGGACGCCGCCCGGCCGCCGAGACCGCCGGCGCGCTGCGGCTCGATCCAGGATTCGCGGGCCCGATGCGCGTCTGGTCGGTCGTGCACGACGGTCGCGGCGGGGTCGCGTGGGCGCACGTCGACGCGGTGGTGCGATGAGCATCGATTTCGGGATCCCGGCGTCGCGAGCGCCGGCTTCCTCGCGTCCTTCGGTCGCCTTGGGTGAAACCGTGCGCGACGTGGCACGGCCGCGTCTGCGCGCGGATTTCAGCCCAATTCGGCTCGACTTCCGCTTCGGCCTCCGACACCTGCTCCTTGGGCTCCCGAAATCCATGCTGACCTCCCGCCTGGCGCCCCTCGGAGCGCTCGCCCTCTTCCTGGTGGCCGGCGTGGCAAACGCGGGGGCTCCCGTGGTCACGGTGACGGGCGCGGCGGAGGCCGACGCGACGGCCGTGCGAGCGGCCGTGCTGCGCGAGCTCGCGGCGGACACAGAGGGCGGCGCCGTCGACGTGCGCCTCGACGCGAGCGCGATCGAGGTGACGGCGCGGCGCGGGGACGGTCGCGTGCTCACGCGCGCGGTCGGGCGCCCCGCCGATCCCTCCAGGGTCGCAGAGACGGCGGCCCTGCTCGCGGGCAACCTGCTGCGCGATCAGACCTCCGACCTCGAGGCCGAGCTGCGGCGCCGCCGGGCGCGAGAGACCGTGGCGCCCGCGTCCCCTCCGGTGTCTCCCGCGCCGTCGCCGCAGCCGTCCCCGCCCGTCGCGGAGGCGTGCGGCGCCGCCGGGCGGACGCTGCCGGCGTTCGAGCTCGCGCCCGGCGTGACGCTGCCGCGCGCAGCGGGTGAGCCGGACACGGCGCGAGCGTTCACCCTCGCGCTGGTCGGAGGGCACCGCGGGCCCACGCGGGGCGCCTCGATCGCCGCGATAGGCACGTACGGCAGCGGCGGGGTGTGCGGTGTACACCTGTCAGGAATATTCGACTGGGCCTACGGCGCCGTCCGGGGCGTTCAGGTCGCCGGCGTCGCGGCGTCGGCGCGCGACGTGGTGGGCGCGCAGCTGGGCCCGCTGGTCCGCGCCGCGGAGGACGGCCGCGGCGTGCCGGCGGGCGTCGTCGAGATCGCGCGCGACGTCCGCGGCGTGCAGGCGGGCGTGGTCGAGATCGCGCGCGACGTCCGCGGCGTGCAGGTGGGCGTCGTCAACGTCGCCCGGCGGGCGCGCGGCGCGCAGCTTGGCGTCGTCAACATCGCCGACGACTCGGACGCGCCGATCGGCCTCGTCAACGTCATCCGCAACGGCAGGCTGCACGTCGACGGCTGGCTGCTGGATCTGCCGGGCGTCGCGGTGGGCCTCGTGCACGGCGGGCGCTACACGCACTCGATCTACGGCATCGGCGCTCGCCGGGGGACCGACGGCGCCGCGTACGCGGTGGCCACGATCGGCGCGGGCGCGCACGTGCCCGTCGGCGCGCGCGGGTACGTGGACGTCGACGTGCTCGACTACTTCCTGCCGGACGGCGGGCTTCGTCATGTCGCCAACGTGTTTCAGCTCCGGGTCGTCGCGGGCGTCGCGGTGAGCCCGGGCCTCTCGATCTTCGCGGGGCCGACGTGGAGCCTGTCGCAGAGCCCGCCCGAGACGGCCGAGGAGCTCGGGGTGCTCGGCTCGCGGCGCCTCGACTGGGGAGGAGGCGCGGAGTGGCGGACGTGGCCAGGCCTGACAGCGGGCGTGCGCGCCTTCTGATCACACCCCGAGCGCGGCCCCGAGCCGCGCGAGCACGGCCGCGAAGTCGGGCGCGGGGCCGAGCAGCGGCGCGAGCGGATCACTCTCTAGCGCGCGCATCCGCGCGGGGGCGTTGCGCAGGTGGAACGCGCGCGGATCGAGATCCTCCGTCACCTCGTCCCAGCGGAGCGGCATCGACACGGGCGCGCCCGGCACCGCGCGCGCCGAGTAGGGGGCGACCAGCGTCTTGCCGTGGCCGTTCTGCAGGGTGTCGAGGTACACGCGCCCGCCGCGGGCCTCGATCACGCGCTGGAGCGTCCCGAGGTCGGGGTGCCTCGCGACGAGGACGCGCGCGAGCAGGTAGGCGAGCGCGCGGGCGTCGTCGTGGGTCGGCACGCCGCCGAGCGGGACCAACAAGTGAAGCCCCGACTGGCCGCTGGTCTTGCACACGCAAGTGAGCCCCACCTCGTCGCAGAGCGCGCGCGTCGCCTGGGCGAGCGTCGCCATGTGTCGCATCGGCGCGCCCTTCGGATCGAGGTCGATCGAGCAATAGTCGGCGTGTTGCAGCGATCGGACCCGGCTCGCCCACATGTGCACGGGGATGGTGCCGAGGTTGGCGACGTACGCGAGGGACTCCTCGTCCTCGAGCACGAAGTAGTCGACCTCGCGCGTCTGGCTCTCGCTGAAGAGCCGCGCCGTCCGCACCCACGCTGGCGTGAACACCGGCGCGTCGTGCTGGAAGAATGACTTGCCCGTCACGCCGTCCGGGTAGCGCGTGAGCACCACGGGGCGGTCGCGCAGGTACGGCAGCATCCACGGCGAGATCGCGCGGTAGTACCCGACGAGCTCCGCCTTCTCTACCCCGACGTCGGGCCAGAACACCTTCGTCGGGTTGGTGACGACGACCGCGGGGCGGACGGCGGGCGGCGCGACAGGCGGCGGAGGGGGGCGGGGCTCGGCGGCCTCGCGCACACAGTCGGCGGGGCGCTTGTCGGGGCGGAGCCGCACGAACACCGGGAACCGCAGCACCCCCTCGCCCACCCACTCCTGGTAGCGCACCTCGACGACCACGGCGGGGCGTACCCACTGTCGCCCGGGCTCCCTCGGGACGGGGCCCACGCACGGGGGATCGTCGGTCGGCTCGAGCAGGGCGGGGATCTGGTCGAGGTCGCGATCGCTGAACCCCGATCCGACGCGGCCCACGTACAGGAGCTCGTCTCCGTCGAAGGCCGCGAGCTCGAGCGCGCCGAAGCCCGCGCGCGCGCCCTTCGGGGGCGTCGTGCCGACCACGACGAAGTCGCCGTGGCGCGCGGTCTTCACCTTCTGCCAGTCCGGGCTGCGCCCCGCGCGGTACGGCGCGGACTTGCGCTTCGCCATCACGCCCTCCATCCCGCGCTCGCGCACGAGCGCGAACAGCGCCGCGCCCTCGTCGTCCACGTGATCGGCGAACCGCACCGGGCCGAGCCGCGGGACGATCGCGCGGAGCGCCGCCTTCCGGTCGACGAGCGCGAGCGGGCGCGCGTCGAGCCCGGCGACCGAGAGCAGATCGAAGGCGAAGTACGTCACGGGGTGCAGGGCCGCCGCGCGCGCGAGGTCGGCGGGCTGGGTGAGCTGCGCGCGCGCCTGCAGCCGTGCGAACGAGGGGCGACCGTCGTCGTCGAGCACGACGACCTCGCCGTCGAGCACGGCGTCGAACGGCCAGGTCGCGACGGCCCGCGCGATCTCCGGGTAGCGCTCGGTGACGTCGTTGCCCTTGCGGTGGTGCAGGGTGACCCGCTTGCCGCGCTTCTGGCAGAGGAGGCGGTAGCCGTCGTACTTCAGCTCGAAGCAGAAGCCGGCGTCGTCGAAGGGGCGCTCGGCCGTCTCGGCGAGCATCACGTCGCCGCGCCCCGCGTCGACCAGGCCGGGCGCGGCGCCCCCGCGCTCCAGCGCCTCGGCCGCCGCTCGCGCCCGTGACTCGCCGCGGCCCACCTCGTCGACGGTGCGCCCCGAGAGCACCGACTCCTCCGCGAGCGCGCGCGTGCCCTCCTTCGCCGCGAAGCGATCGGGCTTCTTGATGAGCAGCCACTCCGCCGGCGCCTCGCGCTGCCCGCGTCGCTTCGTGCGGACGAGCGTGAAGACCCCGCGCAGCTTGTAACCGATCAATTCAAACAACAGCTTGCCGGACTCGAGGCCAGCGGCGAAGTCCTCGAGGGCCACGTAGGCGCCCTTGTCCCAGACGATGACGGGGCCGGCGCCGTAGTTGGCGTCGGGGATGACGCCCTCGAAGTCGACGTAGTCGAGCGGGTGATCCTCGACCTTCACGGCGAGGCGCTTCTCGTCGGGATCGAGCGACGGGGTCTTCGGCACGGCCCAGCTGACGAGCACGCCGCCGTGCTCCAGGCGCAGATCGTGGTGCAGGCGCGTGGCCGAGTGGCGCTGGACGACGAAGCGCCCTCGCGCGCCGGCCGAGGGGGCGTTCTCGGCGCTGCCGAAGGGCTCGGGCGTCTGCGCGGCGGCGCGCTTCTTCCAGTAGTCGTCGAGCGGCATCGTGTCGCGGAGGTCGCGGCGGGGAGCTTACCTCAACATGGATTTCGGGGTCCCTTCGTCGCGAGCGCCGGATTCCTTGCGTCCTTCGGCCGCCTTGGGTGAATCCCGTGCTCGACGTGGCGCGGCCACGCCTCCGCGCGGTTTCAGCCCAATTCGGCTCG
>JADLFU010000160.1 GCA_020849655.1 Polyangiaceae bacterium
CGAGCCGAATTGGGCTGAAACCGCGCGGAGGCGTGGCCGCGCCACGTCGAGCACGGGATTCACCCAAGGCGGCCGAAGGACGCAAGGAATCCGGCGCTCGCGACGAAGGGACCCCGAAATCCATGTTCAAGACCGCGAGGGGGTTCGACGCGGCCCTGCCCGAAGACGTGCTCGCAGCCTTCGAGACCGTGGAGTCGTGAGTTGCGCCTGCTCCTGGACACTCACACCTTTTCTCTGGTGGGACGAGGCCAGGCTGCCGGCGCCCGTCGCTCGCAAGATTCGCGCGGCCGGCGATCGCCTCCTCGTGGCGCAGGCGATCGCGGAGGGGCTGACCCTCGTGACGCGGGACCCCCTCGTGACGGCGTATCCTGTCGCGACCTCATGGGCGTAGCGTTCCTCAGGGGCGAGGCGGCGAGGCGCGACGCCGCTGGGCGCGACCCCGAGCAGCGGCGCCGCGCGAGGCTCCGGGCCGCGGCGCGCGAAGCCTGGCCGGGGAGCTGATATTCGTCGTCGGGTGTCCGACGCGCCCAGCCCTGACGACGATCCCGAGCGCCGCGCCTTCGCGGCACACTGCGCCTCCTGGCTCGCCGCCCACACGCCCGAGCCTCCGCCGTTCGCGCTGCCCGCGACGCCGCTCGAGGTGCAGACCGAGCAACAGCTGGAGTGGCTGAGGGCGTGGCAGCGCGCGTGCTGGCAGGCGGAGCTCGTCGGGTGTGACGTCCCGCGAGAGTACGGCGGCCACGGCAGGCGCGGGCTGCAGGCCACCGCGACGCGGGCGCTCGCCGCCCGGGGCGCGCCTTTCCTCGTGAACCTCGTCGCGCTGCAGATGGCCTGCCCGACGATCCTCGCGCACGGGTCCGACGCGCAGAAGCGGCGGTTCGTGCCAGGCTGCCTGTCGGCCGACGAGATCTGGTGCCAGGGCTTCTCCGAGCCGAACGCCGGCTCCGACCTCGCGAACGTGCAGGCGCGCGCGACGCTCCGCGACGGCGTGTGGCGGGTCGACGGCCACAAGGTGTGGACCACGCTCGCGCGGTTCGCCGACTGGATGATCCTGCTCGCGCGCACCGAGCCCGACGCGCAGAAGCACGCGGGGCTCACCTATTTCCTGTGTCCCATCAAGGGGCAGCGGGGCGTCACCGTGCGGCCGCTCGTGAAGCTCACCGGCGAGCTCGGGTTCAACGAGGTGCTGTTCGACGACGTCGAGCTCGCCGACGAGCTGCGCCTCGACGAGCGCGGGCGCGGCTGGCAGGTCGCGATGACGACGCTGCTGCACGAGCGCGGCGCCGCCGACTCGGCCGGCGGTGGGCTCGCCGTCCCCGCGGCCCAGCTCGACGCGCTCGTCGCGCTCGCGCGGCGGGTCGAGCGCGGCGGGCGCCCGGCGATCGAGGATCCGTGGGTCCGCGACCGCATCGTCTCGCTGATGATCACCGCGCGTGGGCTCGCGGCGAACGCCGAGCGAGCCCGCGAGCCCGCGCTCTGTGATCACCCGCTCCGCCTGCCGCTGCAGGCGAAGGTGCTGACGACCGAGTGGGCGCAGGCGCTCGCGCACCTCGGCATGGAGCTGCAGGGCGCGGCGGGCGCGCTCTCCGCGGCGGACCCGTCGGCCGGGGACGGCGGCGCGTGGCCGCGCGCGTACCTCGGATCGTACGGCATGACGATCGCGGCCGGCACGAGCGAGATCCAGCGCAACATCCTCGCCGAGCGCGTGCTCGAGCTGCCGAGGCACCGGTGAGGCTCGAGCGCGAGGCCGTGCTCGTGCGCGACGAGCTCTGCCGCCTGCTCGCGCGCAGGCTCCCCCGAGGCGCCGTCCGTGCGGCGCGCGCGGCCGATCCGTCGGCGCAGGAGGGCGCCGCCGCGGCGCCCTACGATCCGTCGCTGTGGCGCGAGCTGTCGTCCCTCGGGCTCGCGGGCGCGGCGCTCCCCGAGCGCGATGGCGGCGCGGGCCTCTCGCCGTCGGCGGCCGTCGCGATCGCCGAGGCGCTCGGGCGCGCCGCGGCGCCTTGCTCGCTGCTCTCCACGCTCGTCTCCGGCGGGCTCGCGCGCGAGCTGTCGGCGAGGTCGGACGGCGAGCCCGCGCGCGCGCTCGCACGGCGGATCGCGGGCGGCGCGGCTGTCACGATCGCGGGCGCGTCGGGCGCCGAGGGGACGCCCGGCTTCGACGCGCTCTCGTCCCGCGACGGGGCCTTGTTCGGCGTCGCCAGGTTTGTCGCGGACGCGCCCGAGGCCGACGTCCTCGTGGCGCTCGCCCGCGCCGAGGACGGCCCGGTCATCGTGGCCGTCGAGCGCGACGCGCCAGGGCTCACGATCCACGAGGAGCGCCTCACCGATCTCACCCGACGAGCGGGCGCGGTGCACCTCGACGGCGCGCGCGGCCTGGTCCTCGCGTCAGGCGCCGTCGCCCTCGCCGCGTGGGCGGCCGCGCGCCCGTGGGTGTGGACCCTGGCGTCGGCGGACGTCGTCGGCGCGTGCGAGTGGCTGCTCGCGACGACGGTCGAGCACGCGAAGACGCGCGAGCAGTTCGGGCGGCCCATCGGCGTCTACCAGGCCGTGAAGCACCAGCTGGTCGCGATGATGAGCGAGCTCGACCTCGCGCGATCGCTCGTGTACGCGGCCGCCGCGACGCTGGGGACCGATCCCCGCGACAGCGAGATCGCCGCGCGCGCCGCGAAGGCGCAGGCGAGCGAGGCGGCGCGGCTCTGCGCGGGGCGCGCGGTGCAGCTCCACGGGGGGATCGGGTTCACCTGGGAGTGCGACGTTCACCTCTGGGCGAAGCGCGCGATCCACGGGCAGCTCTCGTACGGCGACGCCGCCTCGCACCGGCGCGAGCTCGCGCGTCTCTGGCTCGACGCGCCCGACCCGGATAGAAGGGCGGGATGAAGCTCGGCGCAGGGACGACGGCGGTGGTGACGGGAGCGGGCGGCGGCCTCGGGCGATCGATCGCGCTCGATCTCGCGCGGCGGGGCGCGCGGGTGCTCGTGTCCGACGTCGACGGCGCGGCCGCCGAGCGCGTGGTCGGTGAGCTCCGCGATCGCGGCGCCCAGGCCGACGCGATGACGTGCGACGTCGCCAGGCTGGAGGAGGTCGAGGCGCTCGCGCGGCGCGCCGACGAGCTCTTCGGCGCGACCGATCTGCTGGTCAACAACGCCGGCGTCGCCGCCGCGGGGGCGATGGGCGACCTCCCGATCGAGGACTGGCGCTGGGTCATCGACGTCGATCTCTGGGGGCCCATCCACGGGTGCCACGCCTGGGTGCCGAGGATGAAGCGCCGGGGCCGCGGCCACGTGCTCAACGTCGCCTCGATCGCGGGCGTCGCGTCGGCGCCGCTGATGGGGCCGTACAACGTCGCGAAGGCCGGGGTCATCTCGCTCAGCGAGACGCTCGCCGCCGAGCTCGAGAAGGACGGCGTCGGCGTCACCGTGCTCTGCCCGTTCTTCTTCCAGACCAACGTGATGAAGTCCTCGCGGCGCACCGGCGAAGCCGATCGCATGAGCGCCGTCGCCGAGAAGCTCATGCGCGACTCGAAGCTCACCGCGGACGACGTCGCCCGCCTCGCGCTCGACGCGTGCGAGGCCGGCCGGCTCTACTGCCTCGCGCACCGGGAGGCGAAGGCCATCTGGGCGATGAAGCGCCTCGCGGGGGAGCGCTTTCGCCGCGTGGTCACGCTGCTCGAGCGGCGCGCCGTCCGCGGCTGACCTCGGTCGTCGCCGCAAACTCGCCCGGCCGCCCGTCGCCGAGTAAGGTCGCCCCACCGTCGTGTCCGCGCGCGCGCCCCGCCCCTTCAAAGCCCGGCTGCTCCGCGCGCTCAAGTGGTCGCCGCTCGCGCTCCTCGTCGTCGCGATCGTCGGCTGGTGGGCCATCCATCGGTTCCCGCGGCTCGCGTCGCTCCTCGTCGACGGCGCGCGCGCGGTCGTCGGCCCGAAGCCCATCGCGTGGGCGGAGGACCAGGCCTACGCCGTCCAGGATCGCGTCAACCGCTGGCGCTACAAGGGGGCCGCGCCGACGACGTACTGGAGCGCCGAGCCGCCGCCGCCCGCGCCGCCCGCGTCCGCGCTGCCCGCCGCGTCCGCGTCCTCGTCCGCCGCCGCGCCGACGCCGGGGTTCCCCCCGCCGAGCTTCTCTGCGCCCCACCCCGGCGTCGCCGCGCCCACCGACGGCCAGTGGGTCGCGATCGTAGATCCTCACAAACCTGACTCGCCCGCGCCGCTCTACAAGACGCTCGTGCACCCCGATCCGCGGCGCTCGTTCGCGCTGGTCGCGGTGGTCGCGATCGATCTGTCGCGGGTCGAGGTGCGCTCGATGCCCGGCTTCGGCGAGCCGGCGTCGGCGGCGCTGACGCGCGACAAGCGGCCGGGGCTCATCCCGGAGGGCGATTTCCCGAGGCTGCTCGCCGCGTTCAACGGCGGGTTCCAGGCGGTGCACGGGCAGTGGGGCATGATGGTCGACGGCGTGACCTTGCTCGCGCCGCGCCCGATCGGCTGCACGGTCGCGCGGTTCAAGGACGGCACGATGCGCGTCGCCGTGTGGAAGCGCATGGCCGACGCCGAGAGCGAGATGGCGTTCTTCCGCCAGGCGCCGCCGTGCCTCGTCGAGGGCGGCGTCGTGAACCCCGCGGCGCACGCCGAGAAGAACACCGGCTGGGGCGCGACCGTCGACGGTGAGACGATCATCCGGCGCTCGGCGTTCGGCCTCGACCGCGAGGGCAAGATCGCCTTCTACGGCATGGGCGACTCGCTGACGGCCGGCACGCTCGCGTCCGCGATGCGCGCCGCCGGCGCCGAGGAGGTCGCGCAGCTGGACGTCAACTGGGCCTACCCGAGGTTCTTCCTGTTCGACGGCGCCGCCGAGCCGCGCATCTCCGCCCTGCTCGCGCCCGTGCAGAACTGGAAGCCCGACGAGTACGTCCGGCGCGCCGAGTTCCGCGACTTCTTCTACCTCGTCGCCAGGCCCTGACGGCCCCTCAGGCTTCGACGATCTGCCCGTCCGTCAAGACGGTGATCCAGCCCGCGTACCCGCTCGCGCGCGCGTCCTCGACCATCGCCGCTGCGGGATCGAGCCCCGAGTAGTGCGTCAACAGCAGCGACCGGGCCCCGGCCGCGCGCGCGATCTCCCCGGCCTGACGCGGCGAGAGGTGCCCGTACGCCGAGAGATCCTGGCCGATCCGCGCGGACGCCTCGCACACGAACAGATCCGCGCCGCGGGCGACCTCGACGACGCCGTCGCACGGGCCCGTGTCGCCCGAGTACGCGAACACCCTGTCGCCCGCGGTCAGCCGGTACGCGAGCGCGGGGCTCTCGCCGTGCCCGTGGTGCACACGCCGCGCGAGCAGGGTCGCGCCCGGCAGCGCGCGTGTGTCGCCGTCCCCGAGGCCGTGGAGCGACACCGGGTAGCGCCGCGGCAGCGCGCCGCCGTCCTCCGGCTGGTGCCAGCGCGCGACGTCCGGGTACGCCGCCGCCGACGCCGCGGGCAGGTACACCTCGAGCGGTCGGCGCGCCCCCCGCACGAGCGCCTCGCAGCTCCGCGCCTGCAGGAGCTGCGGCAGCGCCGCGTGATCCGCGTGCGGGTGCGTGACGGCGACGTGCTCGACGTCGGCGACCGCGTGCCCCGCGCGGAGCAGGCGCCGCGCCGCGCCCTCGCCGCAGTCGAACACGACCGCGCCGCCCGCGTGCTCGACCACGAACAGCGGGTGCTCGCGCGCCGGCCGCGACGGATCGCCGGCGAGGCACGTCCCGGTGCCGAGCGCGTGGAGCCTGAGCTTGGTCATTCTTCTCGCCTCTCCGAATCATCTGGTACGGTGCCCGAGCCTCCACGTCCATGGCCTCCGACCTCTCCGCCACGCGCGCAGTCGCCTCCCGAGTCGCAGCCCACCTCGTCGGCAAGGGCCAGCGCGCGGAGGCCATCGAGATCCTCGCCGTCTGGGCGTCCGCCGCGAACGACGCCGAGGGCCACGGGCTCCTCGCCGAGGCGCTGCGCCACGATCCGAGCCACGCGCTCGCGAAGGCCGCGTTCTCCACGATGGAGGGCATCGGCCAGGACGCCGGCCTCGAGGCCGCGCGCGCGAAGTGGACGGCCGAGGTGGTCGCGGGCCTCGACAAGGAGCAGCGCAAGCCGCCCGCCGGCGGCTGGCAGGCCGAGGTCGGCTACAACAACAACGTCAAGTACAAAGACAACATTTACCACATCCAGACGGAGGACTCCGGCGCCAAGCGGCCGCACATCATCACGCACCTGTTCGCCGACGGCGGCCGCATCCTGAAGAGCTTCAAGCGCAGCTACGCGGAGCACGCGGCGCTCACCGGCACGGCGCTCTCCGACATCGTGCGCGCGTGGATGAAGGGCCAGCACAAGGAGATGTTCATCCTGCTGCGCTCGGGCGCGCTCGACGGCGTCATCGCCGGCAAGGAGAAGGGCGGGATGGAGGAGCGCTTCGGCGCGCCCGATCCCGACGCGCTGATGAAGAAGGACGGCAAGGCCGACGCGAAGCCCGCCGAGGCGCAGCCCCCCGCCGTCGTCGCCGCGCCCGAGCCCGTGCGCCCGAGCGCGCCGGTCGCGCCGCAGCTCCCGATCCGCGCGCGGCTGCACGTCATCCGCGCGCTCGGCGACGGGCCGGTGCTGCACGAGCTGCGCGGCGACGAGATCACGCTGGGCGCGGCGGGCGACGTGCTGATCGCCGGCGACAGGTTCGTGTCGGGGGCGCACGCGCGGCTCAAGTTCCGCGACGGCAAGCTCGAGCTGGAGGACGCGGGCTCGTTCAACGGCACGTACCTCCGCATCCGCCAGCCGGTCGAGCTCGAGTGGGGCGACACGTTCATCGCGGGCGATCAGCTGATGACCGTCGAGCAGAACCCCACGCCGAACGACGGCCCCGACGCGTACCCGACCTATTTCTACTCGTCGCCGAAGTGGCCCACGACGTTCCGCGTGTCGCAGGCGTGGGAGGGCGGCGCCGCCGGCATGACGGTCGTCGCGCGCGGCTCGACGGTGCAGGTGGGGCGCGCGTACAGCGATCTCTGCTTCCCGAACGACTTCTGGCTCAACGACGCGCACTGCCTCGTCGAGGATCAGGGCGGCTTCATCATGCTCACGGATCTCGGCAGCCGCGGCGGCACGTTCGTCAAGGTGAAGGAGCCCACGCGCCTGGTCACGGGCGACGAGCTGCTCGTGGGCCGCACGCGGCTCCGCGTCGAGATCGTCCAGCGCCAGAGCCAGGCGAGCGCGTGATGTCGGGGCCGCCCGCTCGCTCGTTCGTCGTCGACGGCAGCGTGGGCTCCGGCACCCTCGGCGGCCCCGACGGCTGGGCGTCGCTCCGCGCGCTCGACGCGGGCGCGCTCGATCCGGCGCTGCGCGCGCGCCTCGCCGAGGAGTGGTCGCGCGACGCGCTCTTCGAGCACGCGTCGGTCGGCTCGTTCGACCGCTTCTCGCTGCACCTGCTCGCGGTCGCCGCGCCGCCGTCGCTCATCGAGGACGCGCACCAGGCCGCGATCGACGAGATCCTGCACGCGCGCCTCTGCTTCGCGCTCGCGTCCGCGTACGCGGGCGAGCCGCTCGGTCCGGGGCGCCTGCCGCTCGAGGGAGACGTGCTCGGGCGCCTCGATCTCCCGAGCATCGCGGCGGCCGCCGTGACCGAGGGGTGCGTGGGCGAGACGCTGGCGTCGCTCGAGGCGGCGACGGCGCTCGAGCGCGCGACCGTCCCTGCCGTGCGCGAGGCGCTGCAGCAGATCGCCGACGACGAGGCCCGGCACGCCGAGCTCGCGTGGCGGTTCGTGCGCTGGGCCCTCGATCTGGGAGACCCCGACGCGCGCGTCGCCGTCGAGCGCGCGTTCCGCGAGGCGCTCGACGCACAGCGACCGCCTCTGCCCGAGGAGGATCCGCTGGTCGAGGGGCTCGCGGCGCATGGTCGGCTGTCGCTGCGGCAGAAGCGCCTGAGCTTCGACGAGGGGCTCGTCGAGGTTGTCGCTCCGGCCGCGCGCGCGCTCCTCGGATAGCGTGGGCGACTACCTCCGCTTCTCGCGCTGGACGTGCGACGCGGGGGCGTTCGAGATCGCGCGGCGGCCGCGGCTCGACACCCGCCAGATCGTCCCGTACTTCGACGTCGGCGGCGTGCGCCACGTCGGCGTGCTGTCGCGGCGTCGGGTGTCACGGACCGTGCGCGGGGCGCCCGCGCTCGGGTGGGAGGCCATCGGGATCGAGCTCTCCGACGTCGACGAGACGGGCGACGTCCTCTCGCTCGAGCGCGCGATGTTCGCCGAGCGCACCGGGGTGCGCGTGGACGACGACGCGCTCACCGTGCCGCTGCCGAGCCACGCGCGATCGGTCGGCTACCTGGCGGAGCTGTCGCTCCCGCTCGCGGTGCCGATCGTGCCGCCCGGCTGCAGCCGGCTCGACGTGCGGTGGAGCGGGGGCGAGCACGAGGTGCTGTTCCTGCCCCTCGACGAGGCCCGCGGCGCGCTCGGGGCGCGACCGGCCGGGGAAGACCTCGCGCTGCTCCTCGCGGCGCTCGGTCCGTCCTTGCCGCGCGCCGCGCCCGCGCTGCCCGAGCTCGCGGCGGCCGTCCTCGGCGCGCGCGCGCACGTCGTCACGGCGGACGATCTCGCCGTGCACGCGTCGGCGTCGGCGCCGCGGGTCGGGACGCGCGAGGAGCTCCCGGCGGTCGAGCTCGGATTTCTCCGACAGGCCACGCTCGACGCCGACGGCGCCCGCTGGTCCGTGCTGACGCCGTCGGTCGGCGAGTCGGTCGCGGTCGTGCCGCTCGTGCGCGCGGGGAGCGACGTGTTCGTGGTGCTGGCGAGGGAGCTGCGGCCGGCGCTGGCGGAGCGCGCGCTCTCGCAGCCGATCTTCGATCTGCCGGTCCACCCGCTGCACGTCAACGCGCTCGCGCGCTACCTCTCGCCTGGCGCCGCGACGGCGACCGAGCTCGCAGAGGCCGCGCTCTCGCCCTCGCTCGCGGGCAGCGAGATCGCCTGGGCCGAGCGCCTCCCGCCGCTCGAGCCGGCGCCGGGGATCACGAGCGAGCTGCGCCACGTCGTCCTCGCGGGGCTCGCGTCGCTCCCGGCCCGGCTGCCCGAGTTCGTCGTGCTCGTCGAGCTGGGCGAGCTCGGTCGCGCGCTCGCGAGCGGCAGCGTGCGCGATCCGGTGGTCGCGCTCGCGCTCGACGCGCTCGGTCGCGATCCGTTCTCTGCCGCGCGCGCCGGCGCTCCAGCGGCGCGCCGCGCGTTCGTCGCCGCGATGACCCAGGGCTCGGTCGTCGAGCGACGGCTCCGCGGGTACTCGAGCATCGAGCAGGAGCAGCTCCTCTCGCCGACGTACGCGCGCCTGATGACGCTGCTGCAGCACGAGCACGGCGTGCGCGTCGTGTTCCCCGCGAGCCCGCGCGACCGCGGCTTCTTCAAGGCGAGCTTCCGCGTGTTCATGGCCGACGATCGGCCCGATCAGCGCGACAAACAGGGGCTCCACTGGTCGCACGACGCCTTCCACTTCGCGCTCGGCAACTACGCCCCGCCGGCGACGCGCGCGCTCGAGGCGTGGTACGCGAGCGACGAGCCGACGCCGCCCGCGAGCCCGCCCGAGGGCCGCGAGTGGGAGGCCTACCGCGACGCCTTGAAGACGGCCGAGGACGAGGCGACCTTCTTCAGCTTCTACACGCTGCTCGACGAGCGCCCGTCGCTCGCGCGGCACGTCGGGCAGCTCACGTACCGCGACGCGCTCCTGTCGCTCGGGGTGCGCGACGCCAGGGAGGCGCGCAGGCTGTTCGACGAGCTGACGCGAGAGGGCAGGGTGCCGCCCGAGCTCGCGCGCGCGAGCGACCCCGCGGCCGCGTCGCTGTTCTCGTACATGGCCGGGTTCCGCGACTACCACGACAAGGACATCCGCGCCGCGTACGCGTACGCGAGCCGAGACCCGTACAGGGCCACGCTCGCCGAGTTCGGGCTGTACTCGTGTGATCACGCCGCCTACGTCGCGGGCGTGCGGGGGTTCGCCGGGCGGCTCGAGGCGATCGTCCCGTCGCTCAACCCGCTGCTCGCCCGGCTCGCGGAGGTGCGCCTCGATCTGCACCTGCGGGTCTGGGACGTCATCAAGGCGCTCAAGCTCGCGCGCGCGGCGACGTCGTCCGTGGCGGCTCGCGCCGACGTCTTCGCGCGGCTGACGTCGCGGCTCCCCGCGCTTCGGGCGATCGATCGCGAGATCGCGGGCGCGCGCGCCCTCGTGCGGCACGCGGAGCTCACGCCGGAGAACGAGCGGCTGCTCGGCGTCGCCGTCGAGCTGGGCGCGGCCGTCGAGCGCTCGCGCGACGAGCTCTGGGCGGCGCTCGCGCAGACGGGCCTCGTCGGCGCCGACGTGCTCGCCGAGGAGCGCGCGCGTGAGGTCCCGCGGTGAGGCCGCGGTGAACTTCGTCGCGCACGCCCTCGTCGCCCTCCACCGCTCGCCGAGCGCGCTCCACGGCCTCGGCGCCATGCTCCCCGACCTCGCCGGCATGGCGTCCTTGCGCGTGCCTCGGGTCGTGCCGCACGAGGCGATCGCGCGGGGCGTCGCGCACCACCACGAGGTCGACGCGTGGTTCCACGAGCACGGGGCGTTCGTCGCGCTCACCGGGCGCGCGCGCGCCTCGTTCGACGGCGCCGGGCTCGGTCGCGGCGGGGCGCGCGCTGCGGCGCACGTGGGGGTGGAGCTGCTGCTCGACGCCGTCGCGTGGGAGCGTCTCGACGCGAGAGCCGCGTACCTCGACGCGCTCGACGCCTCCGCGGCGCTCGACGCCGCGCGCGATCTCGGCCTCGACGCGGTCTCCGCCGCGCGCTTCTCGTGGATGCGGCACAGGCTCGCCGCGGAGGAGCTGCCTGCGCGCTACCGCGATGTAAGATTTGTGGCTGAGCGCCTCGTCGGCATGACGCGCGGTCGCCCTCGCATCGCCATCGCGCCCGCCGCGGTCGCGCCGCTCGCCGAGGCGCTCGCCGGGCTCGTCGAGCACGTGCGCGACGCCGCGCCTGTCCTCCTCGCGGGTCCGCCGTGAGCTCGCGCGTCACGCCCACCAGTCGAGCGGCGCGAGGCCGAGCTCGTCGAGCGCGCGGTCGACCGCGGAGAACGGGCGCGAGCCGAAGAAGCCTCGGTGCGCCGACAGCGGGGACGGGTGCACGCCGCAGATGACGCGCGCGCCCCGCCCCTCGAACAGGCGCCGCTTCTTCTGCGCGTCCGCGCCCCACAGCACCACCGGCACGGGGCGCCCTGCTGCGACGACCTCGAGCGCGGCGTCCGTGATCGCCTCCCAGCCGCGGCGTCGGTGCGATCCCGGCGCGCCGTCGCGCACGGTGAGCACGGTGTTGAGCAGCAGCACGCCCTGCCTCGCCCAGCCCTCGAGGTCGACGCGCGCGCGCGGACGGCCGAGGTCCGACGCGAGCTCGGCGAGGAGGTTCCTCAGCGAGGGCGGGGCGGGCACGCCGGCCGGGACGCTGAACGCGAGGCCGTGGGCCTGACCGGGCGCGTGATACGGGTCCTGCCCGACGATCACGGCGCGCACCTCGCGCGGCGGCACCCGCTCGAGCGCCGCGAAGACCTGCGGCGCGGGCGGGTACACGACGTGGGCCGCGCGCTCCTCGTCGACGAAGCGCGACAGCGCCGAGAAGGCCGGGCCCGCGGCCACGCCCGCGAGCGGCGCGCGCCAGGCGTCGGGGAGGGTGAGCGGCACGCCGGCACCGTGCCAGAGCCGCGCGTCGCCGGGTAGCGCGGTCCGCGTGATCAATAGTGGCGAGCGCGCGCGAGGTCGGACTACACTCGCCGTCGCCCGATGCGCGTGCGCTTCTACGGAGTTCGCGGCTCGATCCCTTCACCGGGGCCGACGACCGCTCGCTACGGCGGCAACACGGTCTGCGTGCGCGTCGAGCTCTCCGACGGCACGACGATCGTGTGCGACGCCGGCACGGGGATGAGAGAGCTCGGCAAGGCGCTGATGACCGAGGGCGTCCCGCTGCCGCTGCACCTGCTCCTGACCCACGTGCACTGGGACCACGTGATCGGCCTGCCGTTCTTCGCGCCGCTGTACCGCGCCGAGACGCGCCTCAACCTCTATCCGCTGCCGAACGTCGTGCAGGAGGGGCGCCGCCAGACGCTGTTCGACGGCGTGCATTTCCCGGTGCGCGCGGAGGACATCCCCGCCGGCCTCGACCCCATCGAGGACACAGGCGCCGTGTGGCAGATCGGCGCGGCGAAGGTCACGCGCATCTCGCTCAACCACCCCGGCGGCGCGCAGGGGTTCCGCATCGACGACGCCGACGGCACCTCGCTCGCGTACCTCACCGACAACGAGCTCGCGCCGCCCGGCGCCGTCGCGTCGACGGTCGACGAGATCGCCCGCTTCGCGCAGGGGGTCGATCTGATGATCCACGACGCGCAGTACGTCCCCGAGGACATGCCCGCGAAGCTCGGCTGGGGGCACTCGCGCATCGACGAGGTGCTCGCGCTCGCTCTGCAGTCGCACGCGGCGCACTCGGTGCTGTTCCACCACGATCCCGATCGCGACGACGCGACCCTCGACCGCATCGGCGAGGAGTCGCAGGACCACATGAACCACCACGGCGGTGGCGCGAAGGTCACCGTGGCGTACGAGGGGCTCGACCTCGTCCTTCGGCGATGACGTCCGCCGATTCGTCGAGCCCGCCCGAGGGGTTCGCCGGCGCGCTCGGGCGCGAGCTCGGGGTGCGGGAGGTGCGCACCGGCGCGTGGTTCACGAAGCTCGTGACGCTGTACCTGCGGTTCCACCCGGCCCGCGAGGCGAGCGCCCGCGAGCTCGCGCTGCCGCCGACGGCCCGCGCCGCGCGCGTCATCCAGCGCGCCGCGTTGAAGTCCTCGCTGACGGGCGCCGCCGCCGCCGCCACCGCGACGGGCGCCGCCGTGCTCACCGTGCAGACGCAGGGGCTGGGCGCGATCGCGGGCGTGCCGGCCGCGGCGCTCGGCATCTTCGGCGAGCTGCTCTACCGCGCGCTCGTGCACGTCGAGCTCACGGTCGATCTCGCGCAGATCTACGGGTTCGAGCTCGACGCGCGCGACCCGACGGAGCTGATGCGCGTCTACGCGCTCGCGTTCGGCCTCGAGGGCGCGCGGGACGGCAAGCTCGCCGAGGCGCAGAACGCGCTCGACGGCGTGCTCCGGCTGTCGGGCCACGACATGGGCCTGCGCATCGGCGGTCGGCTCGTCGGCGACAGCTTGAAGCGCAACGCGGTGCCCTTCATGGGGATCGTCACCTCCGCGATCTCCAGCTACCGCCGCACGCGCGACCTCGGCGTGACCGTCCACCGCTACGTCAGGCTGCACCAGGCGCTGCGTGAGGCGCTCGTCGCGCACATCGCGCGGCTCGGCGACGAGGCGCCGCTGCTCGTCGAGGGGGCGTGGTTCATGCTGACCGCGGACGGGAGGCTCGCGGCGGCCGAGACGGCGGCGCTCGCGTGGCTCATCGAGCAGTTCCCGGCGGACGCGCGCGCGGGGCTCACGGCGCGCTTCGTCGAGGACGAGGCGGAGTTTCACGCGCGCCTCGCGCGCACGCCCGAGCACGTCCGCGACACGCTGCTGCAGGCGTTCGAGGTGGCCGCCGCGGTGGAGGGGCCGCCGACGCTCCCCGAGCGAAGGGTGCTGCGCAACGCCGCGCGCGCGCTCGGGCGGGAGGTCGACGCCGCGCGGCTCGGGCGGGTCGCCCGCGAGCTCGGGCAGTGAGGTCGGCGCCCGCGCGACAGTGTGAAGAATGTGTTCTCGTGCCCGCGCGAGCCTGACGCCGTCAGCCCCAGCGTGACAAGAGGCGCAGCACCTCGTCCCGCACCAGGACGAGCAGCGCCGCCGCGGCCCACGTGAGCGCGAGGGACGCCACGATCGCCGCACCCACGGCCGCCGCGGCGCCGCCGAGCAGCGCGAGCTCGAGCGGCGAGACAGGGGCGCCTTCACGCTCCCTGCGGAGCTGCCAGAGGAGGTACGAGCGCGCGAGCGTCCAGACGACGCCGACGGTCAGGGGCGCGACCGGCGCCGTCACCCAGCCGCCCACGCCCACCAGGCTCGCGAGCGTGACGCCCACCATCGAGACGAGCCCGAGCGTCGAGGTGAAGAGGCGCAGCGTCCAGCGAGCGACGCGCCGCCGGCGCCGCGACAGCAGGCTGAGCGCGGGCGTGACGACGCGCAGCTGGAACACCATCAGGCCGATCCCGATGGCGGCGGCGCCGAGCAGCGGGACGAAGCCCAGCAACAGGCCGGCGAGCGCGAGCACGCCGAGGTGCCAGAGGAGCCGCTCGCGCGAGCGCGACGCGACCTCATCGACGAGGCGCTCGGCGAGCTCGGGCGTCGCGAACGTCCCGCCGCACGTCGAGCAAGGTCGGAGCGCCAGCACGCCGACGTCCGCCGCGAGCTCTGCGCACAGCGGGCAGCGCCCCCCGAGGGCGAGGGCGAGGCCGTGCTCGACCAGCGGAGGCTCCACCCCTCGCATCGTAGCGCACGCGCTCACGGCGCCGGAGGAGAGTCGAGGAGCGACGAGACCGCGCGGTCGAGCGCCTCGGGATCCCCTGCGCCCATTGCAACAAATCTCACGATCCCCGCCTCGTCGATCACGAACGTCTCCGGCAAGCGATCGACGCCGTACCGCGCGCTCGTCTCCCGACCTCTGTCCCACAGCATCGAGAACCGCGCGCCCGCGCGCTCGACGAAGGGCGGCACGAGATCGAGATCGTCGTCCTCCGAGACGCCGATGACGCGCACGCGCCCCGGGTGGCGCCGCTCGAGCTCCTGCAGCCGCGGGAGCGCCGCGGCGCACGGCGCGCAGTGGGTGGCCCAGAAGTCGACGACGACGATCACCCCCTCCCGCGGGAACCGCGCGGACGGCGAGCCCGGCACGTCGTCCCCCTTGAGGTCGGGCGCGCGCGCGCCTCGCAGCGGGTGCAGGGGAGGGCGCCGCTCACCCGCGCAGCCCATCACGAGCGCGAGCGTGGCCCAGCCGAGCGCGCGGGACCTCCTCGTCAACCGATGCGCTCCACGCGGATGCGGCGGACCCCGGAGGCGCCGCCGAACTCGGCGAGGATGCGGTCGGTGTCGACGCCGACGGGCGCGCGCACCTCGAGCACGAGCGAGTGCGTGCTCTTGTCGGACTTGCGCTCGTGGGCGAGCGTCGACACCGAGAGCCCGAGCGCGCGCAGCTTGTCCGCGACGGCGGCCGCGGGCGCGGTGTCGTCGAGCACGAGCTCGACCTTGTGGACCTCGCGCGTGCGGGCGTCCTTGTCCTCGAAGCGACGGAGGATCGTGAGCGAGAGCATCCCGAGCGCGGTCACGACCACGGCGAGCGCGAACATCCCGGAGCCCGACGCCATGCCGATCGCGCCGACGAGCCACAGGGCCGCGGCCGTCGTGAGGCCTTGCACGGTGAGGCCCGTCCGCAGGATGGCGCCGCCCGCGAGGAACCCCATGCCGGTGACGATGGACGCCGCGATGCGCGACGCGTCGACCTCGACGAGATCGGAGTGGCCGAAGTGCTGGTAGTAGACGAAGTTGGTCGACACGACCATGAACGTCGCCGACGCGAGCCCGACGATCATGTGCGTGCGCAGCCCCGCGGGCCTGCCGTGGATGTCGCGCTCGTAGCCGATGACGCCCCCGAGCGCGGTGCCGACGGAGACGCGGAGCAGCAAGTCCCAGGGGAGGATCACGCTCGCCTGCGTGCCACGAGCGCCGGGGCATGACCAGCGGAACGAGCGGCG
>JADLFU010000161.1 GCA_020849655.1 Polyangiaceae bacterium
CACAAGGACCTCAAGGCCGACTACGTCCTCGCGAACCCGCCGTTCAACGACAGCGACTGGGGCCAGCCGCGCCTCAAGGAAGACGTGCGCTGGAAGTACGGCGTCCCGCCCGCGGGCAATGCGAACTTCGCCTGGGTGCAGCACTTCCTGCACCACCTTGCGCCTACCGGCATCGCCGGTTTCGTGCTGGCGAACGGCAGCATGTCGTCGCAGCAATCCGGCGAGGGCGACATTCGCAAGGCCATCGTCCTTGCGGACCTGGTCGACTGCATGGTCGCGCTGCCGGGACAGCTCTTCTACTCGACGCAGATCCCCGTCTGTTTGTGGTTTCTCGCGCGGGACAAGAAGAACGGCCTCGGTGGTCGCGGCAAGAAGATGCGCAACCGCCAGAAGGAGACGCTCTTCATCGACGCCCGCAAACTCGGCACGCTCGTCGACCGCGTGCATCGCGAGCTCACAGGCGACGACATCGCGCGCATCGCCGACACGTACCACCGCTGGCGCGGCGATGGCCCCGACGACAAGAAGGCCAAGTACGAGGACGTAGCCGGCTTCTGCAAGAGCGCGACGACCGAAGAGATCGCCTCGCACCAGTTCGTGCTCACGCCCGGGCGCTACGTCGGCGCGGAAGAAGTCGAGGACGACGGCGAGCCCTTCGACGAGAAGATGAAGCGCCTCGTGGCGACGCTCGAAGAGCAGTTCGCCGAGGGGGCGCGGTTGGAGAAGGAGATCAGGAAGAACCTGCAGGGGCTCGGGCATGGTGGGTGAGAAGAAGCCCGCGAAGACACTGCCACGGGTCGTGGTAGAAACTCGGTTCGCGAAGAAGCCGCGTGAGACGCGCCGTGCGTTGGGTGCCCGCCGCGACGGTGAAGCGAGCTTCCCGGCCGCGCCGCCGGAGTCGGAGATGCCCAGCAGCTACGGCGAGACCCTACGTGAGCTGAAGACGCGGATCCAGAGCGCGCGCTTGCGCACGGTGATCGCGGCGAATGCGTCGATGATCGTCCTCTACTGGGAGCTGGGGAGGATTATCCTCGCGCGACAAGAGCGCGAAGGCTGGGGCGCGAAGGTCATCGATCGGCTCTCCGTCGATCTGCGCGAGGCCTTCCCCGACATGGCGGGCCTGTCGCCCAGGAACCTCAAGTACATGCGCGCCTTCGCGGCGGCGTGGAGCGGCGCGCCAATTGTGCAGCGGGTCGCTGCACAAATTCCTTGGCGTCAACATCAGGCGCTCCTCGACAAGCTCGACGACCAGGACTTGCGCGTGTGGTACGCGAAGAAGACAGCCGAGGAAGGCTGGTCGCGAGACGTCCTCGCGATTCAGATCGATCGCCGCCTGCACGAGCGCGAAGGTAAGGCGATCACGAACTTCAAGGACGCGCTGCCACCCGCTGACTCCGACATGGCGGCGCAGGTCTTCAAAGATCCGTATAGGGCTCCTCTTGTGCAGGTCGAAGGCGAAGGTGCAGGTCGAGTACGCGCTGCGCGGCGTGGCCGCTCCAATCGGCGTCGCCAACTGGGAGAAGGTGCTCGTCGAAACGCTGCCCAAGGAGTTCGAGGGCGTGCTGCCGACCGTCGAGCAGCTCGAGGCGGAGCTGATGCCCCATGGGAAGAAGACGCGAGGCACGCGATGAGTGCGCGGCTGGAGAAGGAGATCCGGAAGAACCTGCGGGGGCTTGGGTATGGGTGAGTGGCGGCGGGTTCAACTCGGCGAGCTTGCTGAGATCTACGACGGCCCTCACGCGACGCCGAGGAAGGTCGCGAGCGGTGCTCTATTCCTTGGCATCTCGAATCTCGCTCAGGGGCGACTCGATCTTTCCGAGACGGAGCACCTGTCCGACGACGACTTCGCCAAGTGGACTCGGCGCGTTACGCCGCGCGCAGGTGACGTCGTCTTCTCGTACGAGACACGACTGGGAGAAGCTGCCCTTATCCCCCATGGACTGCGTGCGTGTCTCGGCCGACGAATGGGCCTGCTTCGCGCGCGCGAGGGGGTCGATTCTCGTTTTCTTCTGTACGCGTACCTGGGACCCGCGTTTCAGGAGACGCTGCGTCAGCGTACAGTCCACGGGAGCACGGTTGACCGGATCCCGCTCATCGATATGGGCTCGTTCCCGATCGAAGTGCCTGCCCTTCCCACGCAACGCGCGATCGCCCGCATCCTCGGCGCGCTCGACGACAAGATCGAGCTGAACCGCAAGACGAACGCGACGCTCGAGGCGATGGCGCGGGCGCTCTTCAAGTCGTGGTTCGTCGACTTCGACCCCGTCCGCGCCAAAGCCGAAGGCCGCGCGCCCGCCGGCATGGACCCCGCCACCGCAAACCTCTTCCCCAGCGAACTCATCGACTCCGAGCTGGGCCTGATCCCGGAGGGCTGGCGCATCAGCACGGTTGAGCAATTGACGACCCTTGTCACGAAGGGGACAACGCCTAGCAAGTCGCAAGGCTACACGACGCACGGCATCCGGTTCGTCCGAGTCAATGCGATCGACGGCCATGGCGAGATTCTTTCCGACCAACTACTTCACATCGATTGCGAAACCGATGATGCGCTATCTCGTTCGCGCTTGTGCGCTGGGGACATCCTTGTCTCCATTGCGGGCACGATTGGCCGGGTCGCAGTCGTGGAAGGCTGGCTGTTGCCGGCAAATACCAATCAGGCAGTCGCCCTGCTCCGGCCCGATACGTCGCTCGTTGAACCAGATCTCTTGTTTCGCCACGCTACTTCCACGGCGATCCAGCGGCACTTCAACGAACGAATTGTCCACGCGGTTCAAGCCAACCTGAGCCTCTCGACAATCAAGGCTGCCAAGATTGCCCTGCCAGATCGTGAGACACAGAGAGCGCTCTCAGCACCCATTTCGAGCTTCCACGAGTCCATCCGGCGCAACCGACATGAATCGCAGACACTTGCGCGTGTGCGTGACGCGCTTCTGCCGCGCCTCCTCTCGGGCGAGCTCCCGGTCGACGCAGCCGAGCGTGCAGTCGAGGAGGTCGCGTGACCGACCCCGACGCACCCAAGGGGGAGCTGGTCCTCTACCAGACCGACGACGGGCGGACGCGGCTCGAGTGCCGCTTCGAGGGCGACACCCTTTGGCTCACGCAAGCGCAGCTCGCAGAGCTGTTCGAGACCAGCATCCCCAACATCAACATCCATCTGAAGGCGGTCTACGAGGAGGGCGAGCTCGACGAAGCGGCAACCATTAAGCCGTACTTAATCGTTCGAGCCGAGGGGTCGCGCTCCGTTTCCAGGCAAGTGCTGCACTACTCGCTGCCTGCTGTCCTCGCCGTGGGCTTCCGGGTGCGCAGCCACCGCGGCACGCAGTTCCGCAAGTGGGCGATCAAGCTGATTGAAGAGTTCGTGGAGAAGGGCTTCGTCATGGACGACGAGCGCCTGAAGAATCCGCCCGGACCGGGTCAGACGGACTATTTCGACGATCTCCTCGAGCGCATTCGCGACATCCGCTCATCGGAGCGCCGCTTCTACCAGAAGGTACTCGACATCTACGCGCTCAGCGCAGACTACGATCCGCGCGTCGAAGCATCCCGCATGTTCTTCAAGACCGTGCAGAACAAGCTTCACTGGGCGGCCCACGGGCAGACCGCCGCCGAGGTGATCGCCGCGCGCGCCGACGCGAGCAAGCCGAACATGGGGCTCACCTCGTGGACGGGCAGTGCACCGCGCAAGGGTGACGTCGAGATCGCAAAGAACTACCTGTCGTTCGAGGAACTCGAGGCGCTGAACGGCGTCGTCACCGCCTACCTCGAGTTCGCGGAGCTGCAGGCGAAGAACCGGCGCGTGATGTACATGCGCAACTGGATCGACAAGCTCGACAGCTTCCTCGAGCTGGCCGACAAGGACGTGCTGACGAACGCGGGCAAGATCAGCCACGAGCTGGCGCTCGAGCGCGCCAACTCGCAGTACGAGCTGTTCCGCAAGCAGCAGGCGCAGTTGCCGTCACCTGCCGAACGTGACTTCGAGGCGGCGATCGCCCAGACCAAGCAGATCGAAGAGACAGTGAAAAAGGCCAAGGGCGAGCCCCGAGCGCGCAAGGGGAAGAAGCCATGAGGGCGTTCACCGAATCCGTCGTCGAGGAGGCCGCGCTCGAATGGTTCCAGGCGCTCGGGTACGCGCTCACGGGAGGCCCCTCGATCGCACCCGGCGAGCCCGGTGAAGAGCGAAAGACCTTCGCCGACGTCGTGCTCGACGGTCGCTTGCGCGACGCGCTCGCGCGGCTGAATCCCACGGTATCGCGCGAGGGCCTCGACGAGGCGTTCCGAAAGCTCACGCGGATCTCGTCGCCCGATCCGGTGTCGGCGAACCACGAGCTGCACCACTATCTCGTCAACGGCGTCAGCGTGGAGTACCTGCGGGCCGACGGCACCATCGGCTACGACCCGGTGCGCGTCGTCGACTTCGACGTGCTCGAGAACAACGACTGGCTCGTCGTCAACCAACTCACCGTCAGCGAGGGCGGCCACAACCGGCGGCCCGACGTCGTGGTGTTCCTGAACGGCCTGCCGGTCGCCGTCCTCGAGCTGAAGAACGCGGCGAGCGAGAACGCGACCATCTGGAGCGCGTTCCAGCAGCTCCAGACCTACAAGCAGGAGCTGCCGTCGCTCTTCGTCTTCAACGAGCTGCTCGTCGTCAGCGATGGGCTCGTAGCGCGCATCGGCACGCTCTCGTCGAACAAGGAGCGCTTCCTGCCCTGGCGCACCATCGAGGGCGAGGCGCTCGCGTCCAAGACGATGAGCCAGCTCGAGGTGCTCATCCGCGGCGTGTTCGACAAGCGGCGGCTCCTCGACCTGCTCCGCTAC
>JADLFU010000162.1 GCA_020849655.1 Polyangiaceae bacterium
GTCGCGCGGAACGGGAGTCGGCGTCCATGCAGGTTTAGACGGAGACCGCTTCGATGGATTCACAAATTCGGAGAGAATTGTGCCCTGAATTCCCGGCGATTTTGAGATCATCGATCAATGGCCAGGATCGTACAGCCCTGCCCGGCCCCGTCCCTGCGCGTCGCTGCCGACGACGATCCACTGCGCGTGGGCCCACGGCGCGAGCGCCGTCCAGGCGGACACGTCGGGTGTCGCGAGCCCCTGCACGGGTTGGCGCGCGGCGAACGCGGCGAGCTGCAGGCCGCGCGCGCCGCGCTCGACGGTCGCCAGCACCCCGTCGACGGTGCCAGACGCGAGCAGCACGGTCGCCGCGGGATCACGCCCCCGCAGCGTCTCGCGGACGCCCCGGTGCCCGACGACGCACAGGCCGCCCTCGGCCGACGCGAGCACCCATGATCCGCCCTCGCCGAGGACGAACGCAGACCCCGCGGCGTCGGGCGGCGGCTCGACCGCCTCCCACTCGAGGCCGGTCCACGCGAGCACGCCCGCGGTGGTCGCGGCGACGGGCGCACCGTCAGGCGAAAACGAAACATTCTTCACGCGCGGACCGGCGAGGGCAGGCGTCTGCCGCGTCCACATCCACCGCTCGAACCTCGGCGTCGTGGTGTCGAGAGGGGTCAGGAACAGCGCGGGCGGGCGGGTGGACACGCGCGCGAGCAGCCCCGCCAGCGTCGCCGCGAGGTGGCCGGCGGACGGCGGTCGCGCCGCGAGCGCGGGCGCCGTCGCCTGCGCGAGCGCGACGTCGAGGGACGCCACGAGCTCTGGCCGCGCGCCGAGCTCGGGGTGCAGCCGCGCCCCGGCCACGGCCAGGGATCGACGCTCGCCGCGCTCGGCGAGCAGCAGCCCCTCGCCGGGCGACGCGCAGGGCAGGAGGTCCTGCCCTGTGAGCAAGAAATAGATCGTCGCGCCGAGCGCGAACACGTCCGTGCCCGCCCCTATCGTCCCCCGGCGCATCTGCTCCGGCGGCGCATACCCGAACGTGCCGACGGCGCTGCGAAACGTCTCGGCCATGCCGAGCGGCTTGGCGATGCCGAAGTCGGCGATCTTGAACAGCTCGGTCGCCCCGGCTCCGCACGCGAGCACGTTCTCGGGCTTGATGTCGCGGTGAATGATCCCCTCGTCGTGCACGGCGTCCAGCCCGTCTGCCATGTGCGCGATCACGCGGGCCGCGCGGTCGACCTCGAAGGCCACGCCCGTCGCGGCGAGGGCGTGCTCCACCCGCTGCCGCAGCGTGACGCCCTCGGGCCCGCCGTGCACGTACTCGAGCGCGATCCACGGCACCGTCACCTCGCGGCGGCCGAACGCGATGGGCGCCTCGCCCGTGCCACGGAACCCGACCACGTGCGGCGTCCCAGCGCGCCGTCGCGACAGACGCTGCAGCGAGACAGCCTCCTTGCGCATGGCGGTCTGCGCCTCGGTCGGGTTCCCGAGCACCAGCGTGGGGTTCGTGACCTTCACGACGGCCTGGCCGGTGCCCGAGGGGCCCATGAAACGCGCGCGAAACACCGCGCCCATCCCCCCGGCGCCCAGCCACTCGACGAGCTCGTACACCTCGCCGGACCTCGACAGAAACGACGCCCCGGCCAGGGCGCGCAGCTCGTCGTCGTCCGCTGGCACGCGTCGCATCGCGGTCACGATCTCACAGCACGACGCGCGCGGCCAAGCCCGCGGTCACCCGAGCTCGGCGAGCCTGGCCCGCACCGCGTCGGGCCAGTCGCGCTCGAGCTTCGCCGCGTCGGCCGGCATCAGCCCGGAGATCACGAGGTCCGCCACGCTCTCGCGCGACGCGCCCACCAGCTGCCGCGCGAGCGCGCGGAACCTCGCGGCCTCGTCGTCGAGGTGCTTGCGCACCGCGCGCTTCTGCTCGTCTGCCGTGGCGCGCAGGTGCTGCTCGCTCGCGTCCCGCAGCTCCTTGCGGACGCGGTCGCGCTGCTGCTCGAGGAGCCTTGCCATCGCCTGACGGTGCCGCTTCGGCGCCAGCGAGAGCGCGGCGCCGAGCGCGACGACGAACGCGGCGCCGAAGGCCCACGGCAGCACGCGGCCCACCTCCGCGCCGAGCACGCGGGACGCGAAGAACCCCAGGCCCGAGGCCCCGCCGGTGACGAGCATCACGATCTTGTACGCGCCGTCCAGCGTGGAGAACGCGCTCGGCGTCAGCGTGGAGGCGCCCTTGAGCCGAAGGTCGAGCGGCCGCGGCGCGCCGAACGAGCCAGGCTTCACCTGGAAGGCGAGCGCGGCGGGCGCGCCCGCCAGCGCCTCGGCGAGCGCCTCGTTCGCGCGCTGCGCGACGAGCTGCTGGTTGTTCGCGAGCCACATCGCCTCGGTCTCGGCGACATACCGCACGAACCCGTCCCGATGGCCTCCGGTGACGTGGAACGTCGTCTGGCCGCTCGCGTCGTCCGCGGTGCCCTCCACGTCGAGCTTCGCCACCGAGTGGTCGACCTTCGTCACCAGCTCGCGCAGCTGCACGTCGACGCGGTCGCCCCACGCCTGCTTCGCGCGCTCGAGGGTCGAGACCACGGCGGCGAGCGTCTGGTCGGCGAGCCGCCCGTCGCGCTGCTTCGCGGCGTCGGTCTCGCGCTGCTTCGCCTGAGCACGGTGGACCTCGAGCACGCGCTCCATCAGCCCGAGCGCGTCGCGGTAGAGCGACTTCATCGCCTGCGCGTCGCTCGCGCGGGTCGCGCGCTTCTTCGCCTCGAACGTCGCGAGTTCGTCCGCGAGCCGCGGATCGGGGAGCTTCGCGAGCTTGACGGCCATGAGCATCCCGTCGACGGCGGGGACAGGGTCGAGCACCATCGGGTCAGGACCGCTTTCCGTGCCCGAACAGGGCGTCGGTCACGCCGTCGACGGCGGCAGCCGCGCCCGGGATGGGCACGAGCTTCGCCGCGGTGTCGATGATCTTCTCGACCCAGCCCTCGCCCTCGCGCCGGAGGTGCTCGGTGAGGCCGCCGGCCTGGCCGCTGAGGGTGTCGGCGACCTGGTCGCGCGCGTGAGCGATGAGCGACACCGCGTGGTCGGCGACCTGCGAGAGCCGCGCCTGCAGCGCGTCGGCGGCCTGCGACAGGTGCTGGACGCCGTGCTCGGCGCGGTCGGTCAGGGACTGCGCGAGCGCCTGCCCGCGGTCGTGCAGGGCGCTCGACAGCTGGCCCGCGTGCGCGCCGAGCGCGTCGGCGGCCTGCTGCTGCGTCTGCACGAGCGCGGCGGTCGCGTGCTCGTGCAGATCGCGCAGGCCCTGCGCGGCCTGGTCGCGAACGGGGTGGAGGTCGGCGCGGAGGTGCTCGGGCTGCTCGGCGAGGCGCTGCGCGAGCGCGCGCTCGAGCTCGTCGCCGCGGGCCGTGAGCGCTGCCTCGGCGGCGCGGTGGGCCTCGTCGACGGCGGCGACGGCGCGGTCGCGCTCGGCGTGGGTCGTCGTGATGGCCTCGTCGCGCGCGTGCGAGAGGGCGGCGACCCCCTCCTCGCGCAGGTGGGCGAGCGCGCCCTTCGCGTCGTCGACCTCGTGCTTCGCGGCGACGAGGCGGGCGGTCGCGTCGTCGGCGGCGGCGCGCACCGCGGCGAGCGCCTCGTCGCGCAGGTGGGCGAGCGCGTCGCGTGCGTCGGCGAGGGCCTGGGTGGCGGCTTGCAGCTCGCGGACGAGCTGACGAACGGCTTCTGGGTCGGGGGTGTCGGTGCTCATGGTGGGGCCTCGGGGAGAGAGGGTAAGCGAGGCCGCGAGCGAGCGTCGGCCGAAGCACCACCCGGAGGCGCGCTCCGTCGGGGCGTGGTAGAAGGGAGGGATGGCACGGACGTGGAGGTGGAGGTTGGGAGTGGTGGTGGCGGTGGTGGGGCTGGGAGCGGGGAGCGAGGTGCTCGCGGAGCGAGAGAAGCCGAGAAAGCCCGGGCCGCCCGCTCCCGCGCCGCCCGGGCCGCCCGCGCCTCAGGCGGGGAGCGAGTGGGGGGCGATGGTGGCGATACCCGGGGGGAAGTTCAAGATGGGGAGCGAGGATGGGGATCCGGACGAGCGGCCAGCGCACGAAGAGGAGGTGAAGGGCTTCAAGCTGGACGAGACGGAGGTGACGGTGGGGGCGTACGCGAGGTGCGTGAAGGAGGGGAAGTGCACGACGCCGGTAACTGGAGGCAGGTGCAACTGGGTGGGGGGGCGAGAGAAGCACCCAGTGAATTGCGTGAACTGGGAGCAGGCGAAGGCGTTCTGCGAAGCAGCCGGGAAGCGGCTGCCGACGGAGGTGGAGTGGGAGTACGCGGCGAGGGGAGGAGCGGAGGGGAGGAAGTATTCATGGGGGAGCGAGGAGCCCGGAGCGAGGGCGTGCTGGGACGGAGAGGGGAACGACGAGGGGGCGGGAAAGCGGAGGGGGACGTGCGAGGTGGGGAAGTACGCGGCGGGAGCGTACGGGCTGCGAGACATGGGAGGGAACGTGTGGGAATGGACGGCGGACGTGTACTGTCCGTATCGGAAGGAAGGAGGGCAGGACACAGCATGCAAGTATGATGCCAAAGCCCGCGTCTACCGGGGCGGCGGCTGGAACAACGTCAACCCCGTCAGCCTGCGCGGCGCGCTCCGCGTCAGGGGGGAGCCGTCGGGCCGCGACGGCGACCTCGGCTTTCGCTGTGCCGGCTAACCCTTTTCCCATTTTTCATTTTTCACTTTACATGACGGCGCGAATGTGCATTCAGCCTCTTGCCGAGCGAAGCGAGGCCGCGAAATTTTTTACGTGTGAGCTGCTCCCGTGGGCACCGCCCCCGACGCGGCCGCGCGACCGGGAGACGCGGCGGGGGCTGGCCCTCTCGTCGCGCCCGTCGCCGAGCGAGACACCGGGCAGCGGCGGAGGATGGCACGGGCCGACGGGCCTTGACCCGCCGGCGAGCTGGCGCTCCCCGCTGGCACAGCGAAAGCCGAGGTTGTCGTTGCGGTTCGACGGCTCCCTCCTGTTGCGGTTCGCGCCGCGCAGGTTGTCGGGGTTGTCGTTGTTCCAGCTGCCGCCTCGGTTGACGCGGGCTGTCTGCCCGGTGCCGCGTACGGTATGACGTCGCCGTCGTCGCCGCAAGGGTCCGCGACGCCCGCGATGGTGGCCGACGCCGCGTACCGCGCCTGGCTGTGGCTGGACGAGCGCGCGGCGGCGTTCCCGGCGGCGGCGCGGCGTCAGCTCGGGCACCGCCTCGTCGAGGCAGCGCTGCAGGCGCTCGTGTCGACGACGCAGGCCGTCTACTCTCGACGGGGAGCTGCGCGACTCGCGCTGCTCGACTCCGCGAACCGTGAGCTCGCGGTCGCCCGTGTGCTGTTGCGCGGCGCGCGGGACCGGCGCCACCTCTCCGTCTCGCAGCACGAGCACGCGATGGTCCTCGTCGACGACTGGGGGCGTCAGCTCGGGGGCTGGCGGCGGTCCGAGGCTGTCGCCCACGGGGGGGCCGGCGCGCGCGCCCCGCAGAGCGGCGAGTGATTGAGGAGTGGGCGAGCGTCTCGTCGCTTTGGGCGGCGCTCGGGCGCGCGGCGCGCGGGAAGCGGCGGCGCGCGTCCGTGGCGAGGGCGCTGCTCGAGCGCGAGCGCGTCGTGCTCGACCTCCATCGCGCGCTGCTCTCGGGCACCTGGCGCCCGTCGGCGCCGAGCCACCACGTCATCCACGACCCGAAGACCCGCCTGATCACCGCGGCGCCCTTCGTCGACCGCGTCGTGCACCAGGCGTGCTGCGCGGCGCTCGGCCCCGCGCTCGACGGGCACCTCGTCTCCACCTCGTTCGCGTGTCGCGTGGGCCGGGGCACGCACGCGGCAGTGGCGCTCGTGCGCCGCTGGGCGGCGGCCCACGCCTGGGTGCTGCACCTCGACGTGCGACGGTTCTTCCCGAGCATCGACCACGGGATCTTGCGCTCGCAGCTCGAGCGTCACGTCCGTTGCGCGCGGACGCTCGCGGTGTGCGAGCGTATCCTCGAGGCTGGCGCTGGGCAGCGAGAGGCGCCTGGGTTCTGGTTCCCCGGAGACGATCTGTTCACCCCGCACGGGCGGCGCGTCGGGCTCCCCATCGGAAACCTGACCAGCCAGCACTTCGCGAACCGGTACCTCTCGCCGGTCGACCACCTCGCGAAGGACCGCCTGCGTGTCCGCAGGTACCTGCGCTACATGGATGACATGCTGCTGTTCGGCGACGACCCGGCGCACTTGCGCGCCTGGGGGCTCGCGCTCGAGGCGCGCTGCCACAGGCTGCGCCTGCGGCTGCACCCGTGGCTGGTCCGCGCGACCCGGGACGGCGTGGGGTTCCTGGGGTTCCGCGTGCTGCCGGGCGGGGTGGTCCGGGTGAAGCGAGCGACAGTGGCGCGTGCCAGGCGCCGGCTCGCGGACCTCGCGCGCGACGCGGCGGCGACGGGCGATCCGTCCGCGCTCCTTCGCTCGCTTCGCAGCACGTTCGCGCACTGGGAGCACGCCGACTCGTGGCGCCTGCGCGACAAGACGCTCCGCGAGCTCGGCTGGCACTGGCAAGGGGACGAAGACTCCACGTGAGGGTCAAGAAACTCGCGGGCTCGCTTCGCTCGGCGAAGCCGCCACGGAAGCCGCGGGCCTTGGCGCGGGACTTCCAGCCAGGATCCTGCCCTCCTCCCTGCCCGTACGCACAGCGCACGTCCGCCGTCCATTCCCACACGTTCCCTCCCATGCCCCGAAGCCCGTACGCTCCCGCTGCGTAGCTCCCCACCTCGCACGTCCCCCTCCGCTTTCCCTCCCCCTCGTCGTTCCCACCACCCGCCTGACGCGCCTGACGCGCTCGAGCAGGCCCCGCGCCACGACCTCCTCGAGGTCGTCGAGGACCGCTACGGCCGCGTCTCCACGATCGTCACGAGCCAGCTCCCGGTCTCCAAGTGGCACGAGTGGATCGGTGACCCCACGCTGGCCGACGCCATCCTCGACCGGCTCGTCCACGACGCGTACGAGATCGAGCTCCGCGGACACACCCGCCGGAAGGAAAAGACCACCACGACCCACGCCGACTGAACCGTCGACCAGCCCGCGTCGCTTCGCTCCGTTCACGATGCCCGATACGAGCGTTCACGATGGCCGAAATGCGCAGCCGGCTCGAGCGGCGCGGCGGGCTCGGGCGTCGCAGGTTCGAGCGCGGCGGGCGCGGCGGGCTTCGGCGCAGCCGGTAGCGCGGGCGCGGGCGCGGTCTCGGGCGCGGGCGCCGCGGGGGCAGCAGGCGCGAGCGCGGGCGCCGCCGGGGCAGCAGGCGCGAGCGCGGGAGCCGCCGGGGCGAGCGCGGGCGCCGCGGGGTCGAGCGGCGCCTCGACGGGCAGCGCGTGCGCGGGGCTCCCCTTCGTCGCCAGCTGCAAGCTGACGGGCGCGTGCGGTAACTACTACGGCGCCGGCTACACGAAGGCCGCGCTGATGGCGGGGTGCGCCTCCAGCTACAGCGAAGCTCCCTGCGATCCGACCGGCAACGTCGGGAGCTGCGAGCGGGACGTGAGCGGCGATCAGTGCGGCGAGACCCTGTACTACCCGCCGCTGTCGGCCGCCCAGGCGATGGGCAACTGCAAGGGCACGAAGGACACCTGGCACCCCGCGCCCTGAGCGCCCCGAGCGGCCGGCCGACGCCAGCGATCGTCAGCGGTCCATCGACCACACGGCGCGCGCGGCGGCGCCGAGGCTCCTCGCTCGCCACACGTCCCGCGCGATGGCGACGAGCTCATGCGCCTGGATCCACACCGGGTGGTAGCTGCCCACCGGCTTCGTCAGGCCATACACCACCCGCTCGCGCTCCGGCTCGAACGTGCCCAACAACCTGTCCCACACGATGAAGATCCCGCCATGGTTGCGGTCGAGGTACTGCGGGTTCGATCCGTGGTGCACGCGGTGGTGCGACGGGGTGTTCATCACCCACTCGAGCGGGCCGAGCCGACCGATGGTCTCGGTGTGAATCCAGTACTGGTAGATCAGCGAGAACGAGCTCATCAGCATGATGTGCTCGGGGCGAAACCCGAGGAGCGGCAGCGGCGCCCAGAACACGAAGTGCGGCAGAGGCGCGGTCCATGACTGTCGCAGGGCCGTCGCCAGCGTGTAGCGCTCGCTCGAGTGGTGCGCGACGTGGGTCGCCCACAGCAAGCGCAGCTCGTGGCTGGCGCGGTGGTACCAGTAGTAACAGGCGTCCTCCGCGGGGACGAGCAGCGCCCAGGCGAGCCACCCGCCGCCCGGATCGCACAGCCGCCGCTCGTACAGCCAGCGGTACCAGGCGAGCAGCGCGCCCGCGAGCAGCCCGTTGACCACCAGGCTGCCGAGGCCGCCCGAGAGGCTGGCGAGGGTGTCCTTGAGTTCGTAGCCTCGCCCGCGGCGCCGCAGCGCCCACCCTTCGAGCGCCATCGTGGTGACGAAGAACGGGACGGCGAGGACGGTGGGCTCCGTCACGCGCCCGCTCCCGCGGCGAGGCGCGCCGCCAGCCGCTCGATGCCGCGCAGCAGCTCGCGCTCCGTCCTCTGGGGCACGTGCACCGCGCGCTGCAGCGAGAGGCCCTGCATCGCGAAGACGATCCCCTCGAACAGCGCGCGATGCTCGGGCGACGCCGCGATCGCGGGGAACAGCTCCCTCGCGAAGCGCGCGAGGTGCGCCTCGTGCCGCGCGACGACGGGCCGGAGCACGCGGCGGAGCTCGGGATCGCTCGGCGCCTCGGCGTACAGGCGATAGACCGCCAGCAGCGGCCGCGTGCAGAACACTCGCCACAGCCCGCGCACCGCCGCGACGATCGGCGCCTCGTCGCGCGACGCGCGCTCGAACGCGCGCTCGAAGTCGACGAACAGGCCGGCGAACAGCCGCTCGGTCGCCGCGGCGACCAGCGCCGCCTTCGTGGGGAAGTGCTTGAAGAGCGCGCCCTGGGAGACCCCGGCGCGGCGGACGATCTCGGTCGTCGTCGTGCCCGTGTACCCGACCTCCACGAGGGACGTGATCGTCGCCTCGAGGAGCGCGGCCCGCGTGGCGTCTCGCCGCTCCTTCTGTGTGCGCCTCGCCGTCATCGAGCCCCGCAGGTAGCACCCATGAAAGAAAGTGACAAGTCACTATCCAAGATCGGGGCGACGGCCCCGCGGCGGCGTAGTACGGTCCCCTCCGTGCCCGCGATGCTCGCGCCCCTGCTCGGTCTGTCGCTCGGCGCGCTGTTCGCGCTCTTCGGGTCCGACGAGCTCGCGCGCACCCACGGGCCGCCGACGGCGACGCGCGCGGCGGCGGTGGTCACGCTGTTCGGCCTGCTCGTCTTCGGCCCGTTCGCCGGGTACTTCGTCGTGCAGGCGACCGACTGGAGCCTCGCGTACCTCGTCGACGCGCGGCAGGTGCCGTCGGCGCTGCTGCTGCTGCTCGTGTTGCTCGACGTCGCCACGGTGCCCCTGGGGTTCGTCGCGGCGTCGCGGGCGGCGCGGGGGCGGCAGGCCATCGCGGTGTTGCCGCTCGTGCTCGTGCCGCTCGCGCTCGGGGTGGTCGGCGCGGCGCTCCTCGCGAGCAGGCTGTCGGTCCTCGGCAGCGCGGTCGAGGTGCGCCGCGGGCTGCCGAGGGGCGCGTTCGCTGGTAGCTCGCTCGCGCAGGCGACGAGGTGGCTCTGGATCTGCCTCGCAGCGGGGGTCGTGTGGACGGCGATCGATCTCCGGCGGCGCGAGTGAGCCGCGTCGACTCGCCGCGGGATCCGAGCTAAGCGCGTGCGCATGGCACCCGCTGACGGCGACTCGTTCGCGTCCATGTTCGAGGCAGAGAAGACCCAGATCCAGCGCGGGCACGTGCGGGTGGGCGAGCGGGTCGACGTCACCGTGACCAAGGTCGGGAAGGACGCCGTGTTCGTCACGCTCGACGGCAAGCGCGAGGGCTTCGTCGAGCGCCACCTGCTCACCGACAAGGAGGGCAACCTCACCCTCACCGAGGGCGCGCGCCTGACGGCCCAGGTGGCGGAGCTGGGCGGCAAGGCGGGGGCCGTGAGGCTCGTGCCGCTCGTCGTGCGCCAGTCGAACGACGCCGGCGCGCTCGCGTCCGCCGCCCCGAGCGTGACCGGCCCCGTGCTCGAGGTCGGCCTGAAGGTGAAGGGCGCCGTCACGCGCGTCGAGCGCTACGGCGTGTTCGTCCAGATCACCGGCACGCAGGGGAGGGCAGGGCGCGGCCTCCTCCCGGCCGCCGAGTCGGGCGCGCCGCGCGGCGCCGATCTCCACAAGGCGTTCCCCGTCGGCAGCGAGCTCGAGGTGAAGATCACGCGCATCGAGGAGGACGGCAAGATCCGCCTCTCGGTCGTCGAGCTGATGGGCGACGAGGAGCGCCGCGAGTTCGAGCAGTTCCGCGGCGGGGAGAAGAAGAAGCAGGGCGA
>JADLFU010000163.1 GCA_020849655.1 Polyangiaceae bacterium
GCGTCGCCTCGGGCGCGCGGCGGGCGGCCCGCTGCCAGGCGCGCCCGTGCTCGTCACGGAGAACGACTACGCGCGCGGCCTGTTCAACGGAGATCAGGGGCTGCTCGTCCGCGTGCGACGGCCGCGCGGCGGCTCGCTCGAGGTCGCGTTCGCGGCCGACGGCGGCGTCGTCTTGCACCCCTGGGACGCCGTCTCCGAGCGCGCCCTCCTCACCTACGCGCTGACGGTGCACACGAGCCAGGGCTCGGCGTGTGACGCCGTGGTGCTCGCGCTCGCCGACGTGCCCGCGGGGCTCGCCGCGCGCGAGCTCCTCTACACCGCCGTCACCCGCGCGCGCCGCGGCGTCGTGCTGCTCGGCGCCGAGGCGGCGCTGACCCTCGGCGCCGGGAGGGCGCACCCGCGCGCGTCGGGGCTGCGCGCGCTGCTCGGGTGACCGTGCTCGCGCGCGCCCTCGACGTCGGTCACTCGTAGATCCACACTTCCGATCCGCCCGCCGCCACGATGCGGCCGTCGCCGAACAGCTTCGCGCGGTACAGATCGTCCGGCTTGCCCGTCGACGGCGCGGGCGTGATGTCGACCCACGTCTTGCCCGCGTCGGGCGACCGCAGCACGAACCCGCCGTCGGCCGGGAACTTCGTGCCGACCAGCACCACCGCGTCGCCCGCCGCCGCCATGCCGTTCACGCCGCCCTTGTAGGTGATGGAGTGATCGAGCAGATCGATCTGCTTCCAGCTCCCGGCCACGTAGGGATCGCCCTCGCAGACGAAGATCATCGGGTAGCGGTAGCTCTGGTCCCAGCCGACGACCATCATCCGGGTCGGCGACCACACGTGGAGATCGTAGGGCTCGCCATCGACCGCCGCCGCCTGCAGCTCGACGCGCTGGAAGTAGGTGCCCGACGCGCTCGACTTCTTCGTCGGCAAGAAGATCGTCGCCGGCTCGTTGATCTTGTTGCCCACGGCGTAGAAGTCGTTCGCGTACGCCTTGATCCTCCTCGGCGCGAAGCCCGAGACGCTCGACGGATCGTCGATCAGATCCTCGTGCAGCGAGCTGTACTCGACGAACGCGCCCCCGCCCGGCGGCGCGAGCGCGACGCTCCCGCCGGTGAGCGAGTCGACCATCAGCTTGCCGTCCTCGGTGCGCGCGATGTTCTCGCCGATGCCCACCGACTTGAACGCGTTGTTGCTGGGCGTGTAGAGCGCGACGGGCTTCAGGTTCGCGGGCGCGGCCTCGTCGACCTTCCACGCGGACGTCCCAAGGACGGTGTCGGTCCCCGCGCCGTACAGCACGCCGTCGCCGCCGCGCCGCACGTCGACCACGCGCACCTCGTCGAACTTCGGGTGCTTCTTCCACGTCTTGCCGCCGTCGGTCGACGAGTGGAACCCCTTGCCGTCGGCCACCTCGCCGCACCCGGCGTACGCCTTCGACGCGTCGTCGAACCACAGCGCGCTGATCTTGCTGCCGCCGCCGCAGGGCGACGCGTACGAGCTCCAGCTCTTCGTGGAGGCGCCCCCTGCGCCCGCGCTCGCGCCGCCCGACCCAGCGCTCACGCCGCCCGACCCAGCGCTCGCGCCGCCCGACCCGGCGCTCGCGCCGCCCGACCCGGCGCTCGCGCCGCCCGACCCAGCGCTCGCGCCGCCCGACCCAGCGCTCGCGCCGCCCGACCCGGCGCTCGCGCCGCCCGACCCAGCGCTGCTCCCGCCCGACCCAGCGCTGCTGCCTCCGGCTCCGGCGCTCGCTCCACCGGCGTTCTCACCCGCTGCACCGGCGGCGCTGCTCCCGGCCTGGCCTGTGCCGTCGCCGCCCGCGCCCGCCGTCCCCTCAGCGTCCTTCGCGGGCTCGCAGCCTGCGACGACAGCAGCCGCGCCGCAGGCCCACGCCAGAGTGAACAACATGAAAGTGAAACGGTTCGTGGTCTTCATGTGGCCGCCCACAGCAACTGATGTGCCACCGCCGGCGCGCACGTTTCGCCTCGACTCGCTCGCGTCGAGAGTGGGCGCCCACTGGGCGCCCAGTGGGCGCGCTGGGCGCCCAGCGCCGAATGTCTCCCCTGCACGGCCACGAATTCCTGCGTCCAGGAGCGCGGCCCGCGCCTTGCTGGTGCGCCACGGATGCCCCCCCGCTCGACCCTCACAGTGCTCACGCTCGGCGCCGTCCTCTCTCTCGGTTGCAAGAAGGCGGACGACAAGCCATCCGGCGCGGGCGCCGACACGCCCGACCGCGACGCGCCGCCCGCCGCGAGCGCCTCGGACGTGTGCTCCAGGCTGACGTCGCTGGGCGTCGCGAAGGGGTGTCGCAAGGGGACGCACCCGCCCAATGGCCTGTCGCTGCCCGATCCATCGAAGGTCGTGGAGCTCTACGACTTCGACGCCGTGCTCCCGGGGGGCAAGTCCGCGCCTGGCGAGGTGTTCACCGTCTCGACGATGCGCACCCGCTCGCTCGTCGTGTTCGGGCTCCCCGCCAGCCACATCAAGTGGAACACCCAGGGGGTCACCGTGCACATCCAGGCGCCCCGCGGCACCGACGCCGCGTCCGAGGCCTACCTGAAGCGCATCAAGGCCGCGATGCCCTGAGCGGAGTCAGCCCCGCCCCGCGATCTCGTGCTTCTTCATCAGGCGCCGGAGCGCGTCGCGGCTGGAGAGGCCGAGCCGCCGCCAGGCCTGCGAGACGTTCCCCTCGCACAGCGCGAGCTCCGCCTCGATCTGCTCGCGCGAGGGCGGTGGCCCCTCTGGCCGAGCGGGCTGTGGAGAGGGGCGCGTCGGCGCGGGCTCCGGCGCCACGAGGAACACCCCTCGGCTCGCCGCGAGCGACGAGAGGAGCATGGTCTCGACCTCGCGCACGTGCGTCGTGTAGCGGCGCGCGAGCAGCGCCTCGACGAGCCCCGGATCGAGCCGCGGGTGCTCGCCGTCGAAGAAGCGGCGGCGCAGCTCGTCGTCCGCCCGAGCGTGGCGCCGCAGGATCGCGCGCGCGATGAGCGGGACGTCCTCGAGGCGCTCGTCGAGGCCGGGCACGTCGAGCCGCAACGTGAAGCGCGCGAGCAGATCGTGCTTCATCGACGCCTCGTCGCGGTTCGTCGCGCCGATGATCCGCAGGTCCGCGCGCCGCGGCGTCTCGTCCCCGAGGCGGTGGTACTCGCCGCCGTCGAGCAGCCGCAGGAGGTGCGCCTGCAGCTCCTCGGGCAGCTCGGCGACCTCGTCGAGGAACAACGTCCCGCCGTCCGCCTCGCCGACGATCCCCTTGCGCTCGCGCAGCCCGGCGTTCGGGTAATTGCGAGCGTTGCCGAACAGCTCTGCGTCGATGATCCCCGGCGGGAGCGTCGCCGCGTTGCGCGAGACGAAGGGCGCCCTCGCGCGCGGCGAGAGCGCGTGCAGCGCGCGCGCGCACAGCTCCTTGCCCGCGCCGCTCGGCCCCCGGACGAACACGTGCCCCGCGCGCCGCGCGAGGAAGGCGAGCTGGTCGCGGAGCGCGTACGCACGCGCGGACTCACCCACCAGGCCGAGCTCGTCGGGTTCGCCGAAGCCGAAGCTGGGCGCGGCCGCCCGCGCGGAGAGCTCGTCCGGCGCGCGCACGACGACGAGCAGCAGCTGGCGATCGATGTGCAACCGAGCGCCGAGCGTGACGCGCGCGCGTCGGGTGGCCACGCCGTCGACGTGGAGCGCGGCCTTGCCCACGCTCTCGACCTCGAAGCCGCGCGCGTCGGCGGCGGAGAGGCGCAGCTGCACGCGAGAGATGCCTGGGCTCGCGATCGGCGCGCCGCGCTCGCGCGCGCCCGGACGCGCGCGACGGAGCGAGAGGCGAGGCGCGCCGTCGTCCGGCTGAGGCCCGCCGCGCCCGAGCACCGACGCCTGCCCCCTCGGCAGCTCCGCCACCTCCCCGACGCGCGCGGGCTCGGACAGCGACCACGCGACCGAGAGCGCGAAGCCGGAGGGCGCGCGGCCGCCCCGCGACGCGTCGCTCAGCCAGCCCTGGTCCGAGCGTGTCGAGTCGCTCACGCGACGATCACGGCCCGGCCACGCGCGGTCGTCAAGCCGCGGCGACGCGCCGTTCGACATCGCGCGCGAACTGCTCCACGATCCCGCCCTTGTTCGCAGAGGGCGACACCATCGCGGAGAAGTACGTCGTCGAGCGGATCCTCGGCGAGGGGGGCATGGGCGTCGTCGTGTCCGCGCGCCACACGCTGCTCGGAGAGCGCGTCGCGATCAAGGTGCTCTCGGCCGGGGGCGAGGCCGGTCACGCGCGGCTGCTCCGGGAGGCCCGCGCCGCCGCGCGGCTGCGGAGCGATCACGTCGTGCGCGTGCTCGACGTCCTCGAGCTCCCCGACGCGCGGCTCGCCATCGTGCTCGAGCACGTCGACGGCGTGACGCTCGCCGACGAGCTCCGCGCCCGCGGGGCGCTCCCGCCCGACGAGGCCGTCAGCTACCTGCTCGAGGCCGCGCACGGGGTCGCGGAGGCGCACGCGCGCGGGATCGTGCACCGCGATCTGAAGCCGTCGAACCTCCTCCTGGCCCCGCTGCCCGACGGACGACGGCGCGCGCGCGTGATTGATTTCGGCATCGCGAAGCTCGCCGACGACTCGCTCGATCCGCTGACGCGGTCGGACGCCTTGCTCGGCTCGCCCGCGTACATGTCCCCCGAGCAGATCCGGGATCCGCGCGACGTCGACGCCCGCGCGGACATCTGGTCGCTCGGGGTCGTGCTGTACGAGCTCCTGAGCGGCGCGCTCCCGTTCGAGGGCTTCACGACGTCCGGTCTGCTGGCGCGGATCGTGGCGGATCCGCCCGTCGATCTCGCCACGCGTCGCCCGGATCTGCCGCCCGAGCTGCTCGACGCGGTCCGCGCGTGCCTCGCGCGCGATCCCGCGTTGCGCCCGCCCGACGTCGCGACGCTCGCCGCGCGCCTCGCCCCGCACACCGAGGGTGGTGAGGCGCTGGCCCGCTCGGTCGGGTCCATCCTCGCGTCGCGGGTCGAGCCGCTCGAGGAGGATCCGCCGCCCGCTCGAGCCCCTGTCGCCCCCGCGTCGATGACGGCCACGGCCGCGCCCGATCTGACCGAGCCGGGAGCGGCCGTCGCCGCGCGCCCCGCTGCGCGCCCACCCCGCAGGCTCGCGCTCGCGCTCGCGGCCGCCGCGACGCTCCCGGTCGTCGGATGGAGCGTCTGGCCTGCCTCGCGTTCCGAGCACGCCCCCGCCGCGCCGGTCACGTCGCCTGCCTCCTCCACCGCTCGGCCCGAGAGCGCGTCCGGTGCGCCGCCCGCCGATGCCCCCCCGGCGGCCAGCGAGCCCGCCGCCGAGCCGTCCGCGAGCGCGCCCCCTGCCTCGCGTGGCGCCGCCCGCGTTCGACCAGCGGGAGTGGACCTCACGACGGCGTCGGCGAGCGCGCCGCCCGCTCCCCCGACCGCCGCGAAGGTCGACCCCCTCGACGCGCTCGGCCCGCGCAAGTAGCACACTCAACACAACTAACTCGAAGCGCCCCACCACTCCATCGACGCCCCCGGCGGAGCTGACGAACGAGCTCCCCACCGTGACCTTGTCGCTGAAGTTCGCCGCGCCGAGGAGCGCGCCCGTCGGCGAGAGCGCGAGGCTCGTGACGACGCCGTTGACGGACGCCTCGCTCGCCTGCTGCATCCCGAACCACGCGACGTCGAGCGACGCCGTCAGCTTGATCGTCACGCCGTTCTGCGACGAGGCCGGGGACGTGCAACCGACGAAGCCCGACGCCGTCGAGAGGCACCCGCGCACCCACCCGCCGAGGAGGAGGCCTCCGTCCCCGTCGACGGCGAGGGCCCCGGCCGCGCTCGCCCCCGGGTTCGGCAACAGGCGCGCGGTCAGCGGGGCGAGGGAGGGATCGAGGCGCGCCACGAGCGTGCGGTTCGGTCCTGCCGGCAGCGGCGCGAGCGGCGCGAGCTCCGCGGCGCCGGAGAAGCGCGCCGCGAGGTAGACGTGCCCCGAGCCCTGGGCGGCGACGAGGACCTGCGCGGCCTGCTCGACGGCGAACGACCGCGCCCCCCGGACCCCGAGCGACGCGTCGTACTCGATCATCCCGAGCCCGTCGCACGTCACCGGCGGGCTCGTCCCCTCGAAGACGCCGCCGCACGTCATCGCCAGGAGGAGGCCGTCGCCGCGCGCGACGAGCTGTGGAAATGCATCGTCGGCCGGCGTCGCCGCGCGCGCGGCCGAGAGGACGGCGCCGCTGTCAGGGTCGAGCCGCGCGACGTAGACGTCGTCATCTGCCGCGGAGGTCAGCGTCACCGAGTCGAGCGCCAGGCCGCCACCGAACACGCCGGTGACGACCACCCCGCCGTCGACCTCGGCGATCGACTTGCCGGTGATCGGTCGCCCCGCGTCGCCGTCGAACCGGCGCGCCCAGCGGACCTCGCCGTCGCCGGCGACGCGCATCACGAACAGGCCCGCGCCGGTCGAGGCGGGCGCGACGAACGCCGGCCCGCGCGGCGCGTCGAGCACGCGCGTCTCTCCCGCGACCGTCGCCACGACCAGCACACCGCCGCCCCGCGCGCCGATCATCTGGTTGACAGTGAACGTCGGCCCGGCGACGCGCATCGCCCACACGAGCGCGCCCTCCGCGTCCAGCTTGAGGAAGAACCGCGTGTCCCCCGTCGCCTCGGGCACCAGCGACGCGCCCGCGAGCTCGATCGCGCCGCCGAGCCTCCCCGTCGCGTACATCGCGTCGCTCGCGTCGGCGCAGAGATCCGTCGCGGTGTCGTTGGCCTTCGAGCCGAGCTGGCGCAGCCACCGCAGCGACGGGATGACCACCGCGCCCCCCTGCCCCGCGCCCGCGCCGCCAGCTCCCGCGCCGCCAGCTCCCGCGCCGCCAGCTCCCCCATTGCCAGCTCCTGCGCCGCCAGCTCCGGCGTTGCCAGCTCCCGCGCCGCCAAGTCCCGCGCCGCCAAGTCCCGCGCCGCCAGCTCCCCCGTTGCCAGCTCCGGCGTTGCCAACTCCCGAGCCGCCAACGCCCCCGTTGCCAACTCCGGCGTCGCCAATTCCAGCGCCGCCAGGCCCCGCGCCCGCTCCTCCTCGCGTGTCGGCGTCGTCCCGCCGAGGATGTCCCTCCTCGATGCCGAGCACGGAGGCGCACCCGACCGCGAGCAGCGACGCCAGCGTCAAGACCGTCGGCCTCATCGGAACCGCCCCACGAGCGCCGCGCCCCCCGGGTGCGCCACCACCGAGAGCTCGCGCCGGCGCGTGAGGTGCAGCGCCAGCGCCGCGCCGCCCAGCGCCAGGCCCGCGCCGAAGGACACCGTCGACCACCGCGCTCGCGACCGGGCGCGATCGATCTCCTCGAGCCCCGACGGATCACACGCGTTGCGCTCGTCGCACCCCGAGCGCGAGCGCTGCCACGCCGAGCGCGCCGACAGCCCGAGGTACGCGCCCGCCGCGACCGCGACCGCGCTGCCCCCGGCGAGGCCGATCAGCCAGGGCGCCCGCGCGTCGGACGAGCGTGGCGGCGCCGAAGGCGCGAGCGGCCCTGGGCTCGCGGCCCCCGTGGCGCCTGCGTGGTCGACGAGCGGGGCGAGCGAGGGGATCGTCACCGACAGCGCCTGCCCTTCGCCTACCTCGACGCTCGCGCGAAAGGGCTCACGACCGTCGGCCCACGCCTCGATGACGTGGCGCCCCGGATCGACCGGGACGCGGGCGCCGAAGGACGCGCGCCCCACGCGCTCTCCGTCGCGTCGGACGTCGAGACCTGCGAGTCCTGCGGCGGCCTCCGCGTCGATGACGAGGTGGGCCAGCCGGTCGTGCAGCTCCCCGGCGCGCGCCCGGGCGAGCTCCCCGCGCTCCACCTGGCCTGCCGCCAGGGCCGCCGACTCCGCGTCGCGAAACGCCGCCCACGCGCTCGCGGTGCGGCCCAGCCGCGCATAGCACTCCCCGAGGTGCAGCAGCGTCCCGACGCCTGGGTCCAGCCGCTGGCTCTCCTCCAGCTTGGGGCACGCCTCGGCCGGGCGCCCCGCCTTCAGCAACGCGCGCGCGTCGTCGAACAGCGCCTCGGCCGCGGCCCGACTCGCTGGCGTCGCCGCGCCCGCCCGGGCGACGAGGAGCGCCGCGCCGAGCACCGCGAGCCGACCGAGGCGGCGAGGGTGCGCGCCAGCCTTCACTTCACGCAACGGAGGACCGCCACGCCGCCGCCGCTCGAGTAGGGCTTGCACTTCAGCGGCGCCGGGCAGTCGCTGTCACCACAGCACGGATCGCTGCAGTAGCCGCCGCCGGGCACACAGAACCCGGTTCGACAGTCGAGATCGCTGCCGCAGCTCGCGCCCGTGGCCGCCGCCCCCGCCGTGACGGTCGCGCACGAGCGGAGGTACTCCCCGCCTGCCTGCTGCACGTACTGGCACGCGACAGGGATTTGGCTCCCGATCACCGGGACCACGATCGCCCCGCACGCCTGCGAGTTGCAGCAAGGGGAGGAGCAGAACTTGGTGTTGAAGGCGTCCTCGTGGACCTGGCAAGAGTTGGACCGACAGCCGGCATCGCTCTGGCACACCTTGTTGGACTCGAGCCCGCCGACGGTCTTGCCGCACGCCCAGGCCCAGCGCTTCGTGCCGACCGTCAGCTCCCGCCGCACACACTCATCGCTGCCCCCGCACGCCGCGTCCTTGCAGCAGACGTCGTTGCAGCTGCCGCCCTCACAGAACCCCGACCGACACTTCCCGCCGTCGCCGCCGCACGGATCGCCGGTCGCCCCCTCTCCGAGCGCCGGGCGCCCGAAGGACGACGCCCGGAGGCACATCCCGGCGCCGGATTTCACGGGGATGCAGGCGGCGCCGTCGGCGACCGGGCCGCACTGCGAGGAGCCGCAGCAGGGCTTCGTGCACACCATCCCGCTCATCGACTCGCCGAGCTTCGCGAGCGCCTCGCAGAGCGCGCCCTGCGGACACTGCGCGGCGGACGTGCACGGCGCGCCGAACGCGGTCGCCGACCCGCCGGCGCCGCCGGTCGAGCCTCCGGCGCCCGCGCTCGATCCTCCCGATCCCGCCGCCCCGCCGCTCGCGCCCGACGCACCGGAGGCCCCGCCTCCGCTCGCGCCCGACGTGCCCGCCGCGCCGCCTCCCGCCTTGCCCGCGGCCCCGCCCGACGCCGCCCCCGAGGCGCCTCCAGCGCCGCTCTTGCCCGCAGCGATCGCCCCCGCAGCCCCTGCGACCGGCGCGCCCGCGGAGCCCGCGGAGCCCCCCGCGCCGCAGCCGTCGTCCACCTCGCCGTCGCAGTCATCGTCGACGCCGTCGCCGCACACCTCTGCGGCGGCGCACGGGCGGCACTCTCCCGCGCGACACAGCTGTCCGCGGCGACAGGCCGGCGGCCCGACCATGCCCTCCTGCTCGCAGCCCACCGTGTCGAGCGACGTCGTGACGGCGAGCGAGCACGCCGACAGCCCGAGCGCCGCGGCGACGAGCGCGACCGCGCGGCGCGCGATCAAAACCGGCCCTCGAGCGCCGCCGCCGCGCCGCCCCGGACCGGCACGACCACCGCCGACGCGGGCACCTCGCGGGTGCGCAGCAGGTACAGCCCGGCCGCCGCGCCGCCCGCGGCGATCGCGATCGCGAGCGAGATGTCTGCGTTGGTCGCGCTCGACTTCGTCGCGTCGGCGTCCTCCTGCAGCTCGCGGATGCTCTTGTCAGGGCCCGTCTTCGTCGAGCCGGGGTTCGAGCCGAGCGCCCGCACGCCGAAGTACACGCCGCCGAGGAGCGCGATCGCGGACACGCCGCCCGCCGTGTAGACCCACGCGTCGAGCTTGCCCCGGCGACGCTCTTGGGCCGCGGGAGGGGCAGGAGGCGGGGCGGGGTGCGCGGCCGACGCCGACGCCGACGCGGCCGCGGCCTCTGCCTTGCGCTGCTTCTCGAGGTCGGCGCGCGCGCCCTCGAGGCGCTTGACGACGGCGCGGACGCGCGCGCGCTCGTCCTCGTCCTGCTCGAGCGTGAGGTACAGCTCGAAGAAGGGGATCGCCTTGTCGACCTCGAACAGCTTCTCGTGCACGAGCGCGAGGTTGTAGACGAGCTCCTTCGCGCCCGGATCGAGCCGCCGCGCCTCCTCGAGCTTGGTCACGGCGGCGCGGTACTGGCCGCGCTTGTAGAGATCCTTCGCCTCGGAGAAGACCGCCTGCGCGCGGTCCTTGTCGTCCGCGCGCGCGGGCGCGGCGAGCGACAGGGTGGCGAAGACACCCGCCAGGGCGAAGCCAGAAGCGACGCGACGCATGAAGGCGTGGAACATAGCAAAAGTCGGGGAGATTCGGCCAGAGTTCGCGTCGGGCGCGCGAAGCGCGAGCCGGACGCGCGCTCCCCGACCGGCCCCGCCCGCCGGCGATCCTCCCGAGGTTCCGGCGCACGACGGGCGGGGTGGGAGCGGAGCTCCGCCACTGATGACAGTCAACGGTGGGAAGCCGGCGAGCCGCGCCGCCGCCGGCGAGCAACCATCGCCGTGACGGTGGGCAGCCGCGGGCGACGGTGTAAGGCCCCCCACCGGCGCGCGTTCTCGCCGAGGTGAGCCCCTCGCCGAACCGCCTGCTGACCCTCGCGTCCCTCCTCGCGATCTCCGCCCCCGCGCGCGCCCAGTCCGCGAGCTTCGCCGAGCCCCCGGAGGGCCCGCGCCGCGTGGTGGTCGCGAGCGACGATCCCGAGCCGCCGCCACGACGCGACGCGGACGCCGATCCACCGACCGGCGCGGTGCGCGTCGTCGCGGGCGGGGTCGCGCGCATGGCCGAGGGGACGACGCGCGCGGGCGTGTACGCGGCGCTCGATCTCGGCAGGCGCACGGCGGGGGCCCGCCTCTACGGCGCGTGGGTGCGCGTCGGCTACGACGATCCGCTCGCGCAAGGCGGCGCCGAGCTGACGCTCACGCTCCCGATCACGCACGTGCTCGTCGCGTCGACCGGGGTCGGCGGCGGCGTCGCGCGCGTCGGGCGGGTGTCGGGCGGCGCGCGGGTGCCAGGCGGCGCGACGCTCGGCGTGGGCACGCTGCGGGGCGGGCTCGATCTGCGCCTGCCGATCACGGACGTCGACGCGCGCGTGGGCGTCGCCGCGATCGGCACGATGCCCGTGATGCGCGGCGAGGGCGCGCCCGCCGCCGATCCCTGGCTGCTCGGCGCGGCGACGATCACGGTCGGCTGGTGAGCGAGCGCCCGGCGCAGAACCCGCTTGACACTCTCGACGCTCGCCTGTAGCTAGCCGCCTCGATTTGCAGCACAGGCGCGTAGCTCAGTGGTAGAGCACCACCTTGACACGGTGGGGGTCGTTGGTTCAATCCCAATCGCGCCTACGACGAGACCCGGAGGGCGGCCTCGAGGCCCGGCCCCTGCGGTCACGAAGGGTTCTTCGGGCGTGGCCGTCGCCGCGCCCGTCGGGACGCGCCTTCGATGACCACCACACCTCGTCAACTCCTCGAGCAGCAGGGCCCCATCGCCGACGACGTCGTCGCGGTCCGCGTCGGCGACCGCGTCGTCGATCTGCACACGCCTGTCGCCGACGACGCCGTCGTCACGCCCGTGCTCGCCTCCGAGCCCGCCGGCCTCAAGGTCATCCGCCACTCGACCGCGCACGTGATGGCCGACGCCGTGCAGCGGCTGTTCCCCGGCACGCAGGTCACCATCGGGCCCGCGATCGACGACGGCTTCTACTACGACTTCGACAAGAAGGACGGCGGCTTCACCGACCACGATCTCGGCCGCATCGAGGACGAGATGCGCGCGATCATCAAGCGCAAGTCGCCCTTCCGCCGCGAGGTGACGACGCGCGAGGAGGCCATCCGCCGCTTCACCGCGCTCGGCGAGGCGTACAAGGTCGAGATCATCCGCGGGTTCCCCGACGGCGAGGAGGTCTCGTATTACACGCACGGCGAGCCAGGCAAGGAGTGGCTCGACGTCTGCGCCGGCCCCCACGTCCCGACGACCAGGCACCTCGCGGCGGTGAAGCTGACGCACGCCGCCGGCGCGTACTGGCGCGGCGTCGAGACGAACCCGATGCTCCAGCGCATCTACGGGACGGCCTTCCACACGAAGGAGGCGCTCGCGGAGCACCTCGCGCTGCTCGAGGAGGCGAAGAAGCGCGACCACCGGAAGCTCGGCAAGGAGCTCGAGCTGTTCATGTTCCACGAGTACGCGCCGGCGATGCCGTTCCTCCTGCCGCGCGGCACCCGGGTGATGAACCGCCTCGTCGAGCTGCTGCGCAAGGTCTACGACGACGAGGGCTACGACGAGGTCTCGACGCCGCAGATCTTCGACCGACGCCTGTTCGAGACGAGCGGGCACCTGCCGAACTACCGCGAGAACATGTTCTTCCCGGTCACGCCCGACGCGATCGACGAGCTCGTCCTTGCAGGCCGGCGGGACGACGACGAGGCGAAGAAGCTCTACGCGGCGCGCCTCTCGGAGATCGAGCGGCTCGCGCAGAAGCCGATGAACTGCCCGTCGCACTGCCTCATCTTCGGCGCGAAGCGGCGGAGCTACCGCGAGCTGCCGATGCGCCTCGCCGACTTCGGGCGCCTGCACCGCTACGAGCGCGGCGGCGTCGTGCACGGGCTCGCGCGCGTGCGCTCGTTCTCGCAGGACGACGCGCACATCTTCACGACCGAGGAGACGCTCGAACACGAGATCGAGAAGTTCCTCCGCTCGTTCTATGCTCTATACGAATTGTTCGGTTTCACCCGCATCGACGTGAAGCTCGCGACGCGCCCCGAGAAGCGCATGGGCACGGACGAGATGTGGGACCAGGCCGAGGGCGACCTCGCGCGCGCGCTCGACAAGGCGGGGCTGCCGTTCGAGGTGACGCCGGGCGAGGGCGCGTTCTACGGCCCGAAGCTCGAGTTCCACGTCCACGACGCGCTGAAGCGCTCGTGGCAGCTCGGCACGCTGCAGATCGACTACGCGCTGCCCGCGTCATTCGAGCTCGGGTACATCGGCTCGGACGGCAAGGAGCACCGGCCCATCATGCTGCACCGCGCGTGGTACGGCTCGCTCGAGCGCTTCTTCGCGGTCCTCATCGAGCACGTCGGCGGCGCCTTCCCCACGTGGCTGTCGCCCGAGCAGGTCGCCGTGCTCTCGGTCAACGAGGCCCAGGAGGCGTACGGGATGTCGGTCGTGCAGCAGCTGAAGGCGCGGGGCGTGCGCGCGTACGGAGACTTCTCGCGCGACAAGCTCGGCGCGAAGATCCGCAACGCGCGGCTGATGCGCGTGCCGTACCTCGCGGTCGTGGGCGCGAAGGAGCAGGAGCTGCGCGCGGTCACGCCGCGCTCCCAGCGCGACGGCGATCTGCCCCAGACGCCGCTCGCGGAGTTCATCGACCGCGTCGCCGCCGAGGCGCGCCTCCCGTCGCTGCCCTCGCTCGCCGAGACGCGCGAGCAGTCATCCCGCTTAGGCGCCGCCAACAAATCGGCGCACCCCCCCCGGAAAGAGGATAAGAGAAGACACGAATGGCGACAGGCCGCCCCCGCTTCGATCCCAGGCAGAACCAGCGCGGTCCCCAGATCCGCATCAACCACCGCATCCGCGTCCCCGAGGTCCGCGTGATCGGCTCGAACGGCGAGATGGTCGGCGTGCTCCCGACGAACGAGGCGCTCCTGCTCGCGCAGCGCGAGGGCCTCGATCTCGTCGAGGTCAACCCGAAGGCCGTCCCGCCGGTGTGCAAGGTGCTCGACTTCGGAAAGTACAAGTACGAGCAGGCGAAGCAGGCGCGCGAGCAGCGCCGCAAGCAGACGATCATCGACATCAAGGAGATCAAGCTCCGCCCGAAGACCGACGACCACGACTTCGACTTCAAGTCGCGCGCGGCGCGGCGCTTCGTCGAGGCGGGCAACAAGGTGAAGTTCACCGTGAGGTTCCGCGGCCGCGAGGTGACGCACCCCGAGAAGGCCAAGGAGCACCTCGAGCGGCTGACGCACCTGCTCGACGACATCTCCCACGTCGAGGTCAACCCGGTGATGGAGGGCAAGGCGATGACGCTCATCCTCGCGCCGCGCCCGCAGGTGCTGCAGCGCGTGGCCGCCGCCAAGGCGCTCCGCGAGAAGGAGCGCCAGAAGGCGATCGCCGAGGGCCGTCAGGTGCCGGAGGAGGAGGACGACGAGGAGGAGACGGACGACTCCGGCGACGACGACGACGACGACGACGAGAGCGAGAGCGAGTGACGCCACGCCTCGCCGACGAACACGGCGAGGCTGATCCAGATCGCGGCGAACGCCCACGCGCGCTCGCGCCCCAGCGGCTCGCCGTACGCGAACACCGCGAGCAACAGCTGGCACGTCGGCGAGAGGTACTGAAAGAACCCCAGCGTCGAGAGCGGCAGGCGGCGCGCCGCCGCGTTGAAGGCGAGGAGCGGCCCCGCGGTGATGACGCCCGACGCGGCGAGCAGCGCGACGAACCCCGCGTCGCGCGACCGCAAGAGGCCGCCGTGCCCCGCCTCCGACCACGCGATGGCGCCGAGCGCGGCGGGCAGCACGAGCGCGGTCTCGACGAACAGGCCCGTGACGGCGCCGACGTCCGCGCGCTTGCGCACGAGGCCGTACGCGCCGAACGTGACCGCGAGCGCGAGCGCGAGCCACGGCGCCCGCCCGGTCGTCCAGGTGAGCGCTGCCACGCCGAGCGCGGCGAGGCCCACCGCCCCCCACTGACCGGGGCGGAGGCGCTCACGGAGGAACACTGTTCCAAGCGCGACGTTGACGAGCGGGTTCAGGAAGTAGCCGAGGCTCGCCTCCACCATGCGGCCCGAGATCACGGCCCACAGGAAGAGGCCCCAGTTCACCGTGATGAGCGCGGTCGACGCGAGGAGCGCCCGCCTGGTCGACGCGCGCCCGATCGCCCGCCCCACGTCGCGCCAGCCGTCGACCGCGGTGACCACGACGCCGAGCGCGAGCGCCGAGAAGAGGATCCTGTGGGAGAGCACGAGCCACGCGGGAAGCGGCCCGAGCGCCTTCCAGTAGATGGCGACGAGCCCCCAGGCGAGGTACGCGCCGACCGCGAGGGCGCCGCCCACAGGATCCATCGCGGGCGCCGTCGCACGCTCGGCGCGCGCTGGCAACGCGGCGCGTGATAGAGTGTGGGGTCTGCCCCACCCAAGCGAGGCCCCCCGATGACTTCACGACGCACCATCTCCCTGCTCTGCTCCCTCCTCGGCGCCACGATCGCGGTCTCTGCCTGCGGCGGCACGGGCTCGAGCGACGTCGGCGACGACGGCCCCGGCGACGCCGCGGGCGCGGGCGGCGCGAACGCGGGCGCGGGCGGCCAGGCCGGCAAGGCTGGTGCCGCCTCCGCGGGCAAGGCCGGCGCGAGCGGCCAGTCAGGCGGGAGCGCGGGCGCCGCCGGCAAGGCGGGGGCGAGCGCCGCCGCGGGCGCGAGCGGTCAGGCCGGCGCGGCGGGCCAGGCCGGCAAGGCTGGAGGCGCGGCGGGCGCCTCGGGCGTGGGCGGCGTGGCTGGCGCCGCCGGCGCGGCGGGCGCGTGCGCGTCACCGAAGCAGCTGTGCGGCGGACAGTGCACGGACGTCACCTCCGACCCCGCGCACTGCGGGGACTGCGCCACGGCCTGCACCGCCGGCCAGAACCAGGTGTCCACCTGCGCCGCGTCGAAGTGCGGCGTCGCCTGCAAGGCCGGGTTCCTCGACTGCGACGGGAAGCCCGGCTGCGAGGCCGACGCCACCTCGACCGACACCTGCGGCAAGTGTGACAACAAGTGCGCCGCGGGGTCGACCTGCAAGAACGGCGCGTGCGTGCTCAGCTGCGCCCCGGGCACCGCCGACTGCGACGGCCTCCCCGCCAACGGCTGCGAGGTGGACACCCAGACCGATCCTGCCAACTGCGGAGTGTGCAACAAGAGCTGCGGCGGGGCGGCGTGCGTGATGGGCGCCTGCGGCTGCGCCGGCACCACCGAGCAGGCGAAGCTGCTCCCCCTCGATCTGTACGTGATGATGGACCGGTCGAGCTCGATGGAGTCGCCGGACGCGAGCGGCGCCCCGAAGTGGGACGCGGTGAAGAAGGCGTTGAACGACTTCATGGCCGACCCGAAGAGCGGCGGCATCGGCGTCGGCATCCAGTACTTCCCGCAGAACACCCCGGGCGTGCCCGACAGCTGCACGAAGGACAGCCAGTGCAAGGGCGCGGGCCCCTGCTCGACGATCAAGTTCTGCAAGAACTCCGACACCGGCAGCGGCACCATCTACCGCTGCAACTCCAACGCCGAGTGCGAGAACTACCCTGGCACGCCCGCCTGCCTCGAGCTGCGCCAGTGCTTCGGCGGCCTCATCACCTGCTTCGCGGGGGACCCGGGGTGCAACGGCGGGACGTGCGCGCCGCTCGGGCGCTCGTGCGAGCAGCAGTCGTGCAGCGTCCCCTTGTACGCCGCGCCCGCCGTGGCGATCGCGTCGCTGCCCGGCAACGCCGCGGCCATGTCCGCGTCGCTCGCGGCGACCTCTCCCGTGGGCCTCACGCCGACGAAGCCCGCGGTCGAGGGCGCGCTCCAGTACGCGAAGCAGTACGCCTCGACCAACCCCACGCACACGGTCGTCGTCGTGCTCGTGACTGACGGCATCCCAACGCAGTGCGACGGCTCGATCGCGTCGATCGCGCAGCTCACCGCGGCGGGGGCGTCGGGGAGCCCCGCGATCAAGTCGTACGTGGTCGGTGTGTTCAGCCAGGACGAGCTCGCGGCGGGCGCGAAGAGCAACCTCGACCAGCTCGCCGCGGCGGGCGGAGGCCAGCCGACGGCGTTCATCGCCGACACGGGCGCGAACGTGTCGCAGCAGTTCCTCGACGCGATGAACAAGATCCGCACGGCGACGCTGTCGTGTGACTACGCGATGCCGGTGCCCTCGGGCGGCGGCACCCTCGACATCAGCAAGGTCAACGTGGTGTTCACGGACGGCGGCGCGTCGACGACCATCCCGCAGGTGGCGTCCCCGGCCGCGTGCGATCCGGTGAAGGGCGGCTGGTACTACGACGATCCGGCGACGCCGACGAAGATCCAGGTGTGCGCCTCGACGTGCGCGTCGTTCCAGGGGGCCGCGGGCGGCAAGGTCGAGGTGCAGCTCGGCTGCTCGACGATCAAGCTCTGAGCCTCGTCACTCAACCAATCCAACATCACCGCGTGACCGTCCACGCGACGAAGACGCCGCCGCCCACGAGCGCCGCGGCGCCGGTCGCGAGCGCGCCGCGCCCGGTGCGCGCCGCCGCCTCCTCGCGCGCAGCTCGATCGCACCCGGCGCCGCAGCGGGACGCCTCACGAAGGAGCCGCTGCTGCTCCAGCCACAGCGCGCCGCTCGCGACCGCGAGCGCGCCCGCCGCGCCGAGCACGAGCCAGCGCGCGGTGTCGTCCCTCGCCGGCGTCGTCGCCCCGACCGGCGTCGGCGGCGCGGACGGGGCGAGCGTGATCGACGCGCGCGCCGTCTCCCCCGCCTGCGCCTCGACCGTCCTCGACGCCGGGAGGTACCCGGGCGCTGTCGCGCGGACGCTGTGCGTGCCCGGCGTCACGCACGTGGTCCCGCTCGCGGAGACGTCGTCGATCGACACCGCCGCGCTCGCGGGCGACGTCGCCACGGTGATCCGCGACGTCGCCGCGCGCGCCAGGGCCGCCCTGCTCTCGGCCCGACCGCGCAGCTCCGGATCGGCCGCGGCCAGCGTCGCGGCACGCTCGAACTCACCTATCGCGAGGCAGGGGTGACCGAGCCGCTCGGCGGCGTGTCCCAGGTGAAACCTCACCCCCGCGGTCTCGTGGCGCGCGACGAGCGCCAGGAGCTTCTGGCGCGCAGCCATCCAGCGGTCGCGGCGCTCGTCCTCGACCGCCGCGTCGAACAGCGCCTGGTCGGGATCGGGCGCCGCGCGCGACGGCCCCGCCGAGCACAGGAGGGAGAGCGCGACCCACGCGCCGCGCGCGGGCGTCACGCGGCGACCGGGTCTTCGAGCTCCTTGAAGAACGGCGCGAGCTCCGCGCGCCCCCGCAGCGGCGCGCAGAACCGGCTCGCGAGCGCCACGAGCTCGGCCTCCATGGTGTCGGCCTGCTTGCCGAGCTCGACGATGCGCCCCGCCTGCGCGCCCTTCTCGGCCTCGATCGACTGCTCGAAGCGGGACTGCGCGCCGCGCAGCTCGTGGATCTGGAACTCGAGATCGGTGACGAGGCGCTCGCGCTCCTCGAGCGCCGCGCGCGCCTGCCGCTCGCGCTTGCGCGCGTCGAGCCACCGATCGTTGACGTCGGCCGCGCGGCGGTACGCCTCGGAGAGCTGCGCGTACGGCTCCTGAAAACCGCTGCGCCCCTCCCACGAGAGGATCTCGCGCAGGCACCCCTGCAGCGAGGCGCCGCCCTGCTCGAGCTCGGCCGCGAGCGCGCTCATCCCCTCGCCCGCGGCGCGCGCGTGCTGCCTGGCGTGTGACGCGTCGACGCCGAGCGCGTCCATCGCGAAGCCGAACCGCTGGCGCCCCTCGCGCTCCTTGTCCTCGACCTGCTCGAGCTTGCGCTGCTCGCCGAGTCCGCCCGCGCGGAGCTCCGTGATGCGCTGCACGTGCGCGCGCACCTCTCCGAGCAACCCGACGAGCTCGGGCGGCGCCGCGCCGCCGTACGCGCGCTGGAGCATCTGCTCGAACACGGCCGTGCGATGGACCCACCTGTCGAGCGCGACGGGCGGGAGCGTGCGGGCGGGCTCGCGCGAGCTCGGCGTCGCGCCCATCGTCTCGGTGGGCACCTTCGCGCCGATCTGGCGGCAGATGGCGACGAGCTCGTTGTGCACCGCGTGCGCGTCGACGGGGCGCTGCTTCGGGTCCTTCTTCAGGAGCGCGTCGATGAGCGCCTCGAGCGCCTCGGGCACCTCGGGCGCGATCGAGCGCACCTTCGGCGGCGCCTCCTTCATGTGCTTGATGAAGAACGACGGGATGTCGGGCGCGTCGAACGGTAGCTGGGTCGTCAACATCTCGAAGAAGATGATGCCGAGCGCGTACAGGTCGGCGGACGGGCCGGCGTCGATGCTGGTGATGCGCTCGGGGGCCATGTACTGCGGCGTCCCGAACACCTCGCCGACGCCCGTGAGCCGCGCGTCCTGCATCGAGCGCGCGATGCCGAAGTCGAGCAGCTTGATGACGTCGCTGCCGTCGGCCGCGCGCCCGACGAACATGTTCTCGGGCTTCAGATCACGGTGGACGACCTCGAAA
>JADLFU010000164.1 GCA_020849655.1 Polyangiaceae bacterium
CGGGGGGAGGGGCTTTGTGGGGGGCGCGAGCCCCCCTGCCCCTCCACCCGAGAAGCCCCTCTGGCCCCGGGGTTTGGGGGCCGGGGAGGCCCCCAACAACAAGCGCCTCCACGCGCCCCGATGCCCGGCACGCCCTCCGGCACGGCGACGTGACAAAGGCCCAGCGCCAGCGCCCCCCGTCGCGCCGCGCGAGAGCCGCCGGGCCCGTAGGCGCGGAGCGAGTAATCTCACAAAGCGCGCGAGCGGGACGGCGGCTCTCCGAGGACCACGCTCTCCCTCACGCTCCGCGCACAGGCACCAGCCGAGTCACCAGACCGAGCAGTCACCTCCGACCTCCGGGGAAAAATCGCGGCCCATCGGGCCGCGATTTCGGGGGGAGTTGGGGAGGGGGGTTGGCCGGGGAGTCCAGAGGGGCTGGCCGGGGGGAGGGGCTTTGTGGGGGGCGCGAGCCCCCCTGCCCCTCCACCCGAGAAGCCCCTCAGGCCCCGGGGTTTGGGGGCCGGGGAGGCCCCCAACCGAGAGCGCCTCCACGCGCCCCCGTGGCCCATCACCCCCATGTGACAACCGCCCAAGCCAGCCCCCCGGCACAGCCATGTGACAAAGCCCAGCGCCGGCGCCTCACCGGTAGCCCTCGGCCTGCAGCGCGAACATGCGCGCGTACCGCCCGCCCGCCGCGACGAGCGCCTCATGCGATCCCTGCTCGACGATCGCGCCGTCCGCGAGCACGACGATGTGATCCGCGCCGCGCACGGTGGGGAACCGGTGCGAGATGAGCACCGTCGTGCGCCCCGCCGCCAGCGCCTGGAACCGCTCGAACACCGCCTGCTCCGCCTCGGCGTCGAGCGCGGCCGTCGGCTCGTCGAGGATGAGCACGTCGGCCTCCTCGCGCATGAACGCGCGGGCGAGCGCGATCCGCTGCCACTGCCCGCCCGAGAGCTCCACGCCCTCGCGCTTGAACCACCTCCCGAGCGGCGTCTCGAGCCCCTCCGGCAGCGCCCCGAGCAGCTCGTCGGCGCCGCCGCGCTCGATCGCGCGGAGGACGCGCGCCTCGTCGTCGAGGTGCGGCACGCTCCCGACGCCGACGTTCTCTCGCAGTGACAGCTGGTACCGCGCAAAATCCTGGAAGACGACGCCGACGCGCGCCCGCAGCTCGGCGTCCTCCCAGTCGCGCAGATCCCTGCCGTCGAGCAGGATGCGCCCCTCCGTGGGCTCGTACAGGCGCGTGAGCAGCTTGATGAGCGTCGTCTTGCCCGAGCCGTTCTGGCCCACGATCGCGAGGTGCTGCCCGCGCGGGATCGACAGTGATACGTGCCGCAGCGCGAACCGGGTCTGGCCCGGGTAGCGAAAGCCTACGTCCTCGAACACGATGCCCTCCCCCGCGACCGCCGGCGAGGCGCCCGACGCGCGCGGCGGCTCCGACGGAGGCAGCGCGAGGAAAGCGAACAAATTCGTCATGTACAGGTTGTCCTCGTAGATGCCCCCGAGCGCGGAGAGCACCGACGTGAAGGCCTGCTGGCCCTGGCGGAACGCGACCACGTACAGCGTCAGCTCGCCGAGCGTGATGCGCCCGGCGACGGCCGCGAGCGCGAGCGCGAGGTAGCACCCGTAGAACGTCGCCGTCGCGAGCGACGACAGGAGGTAGCCCACCCACGCGCGGCGCACCGCGACGCCTCGGTCTTCCCGGTAGAGCCCCTCGGCGACGTCGCGGTACCGGCCGAGCAGGAGCGGGCCGAGGCCGTACATGCGGACCTCCTTCGCGAACACCTCGTTGCCGAGGACGTACTCGAGGTAGCCGAGGCGGCGGGTCTCGGGGGAGCGCCGGTTGCGCAGGCGGAAGGCGTCGCTCGCGAGGCGCACCTCCGCGATCGTCGCGGGCAGCGCCGACGCCATCAGCCCGACGACGGCCCAGCCTGACGCTCGCGAGAGCAGCGCGGCGTAGCCGAGGAGCGTGACCGTGTTCTGCACGATCTGGAACAATCCCATCACCACCGCGAGCGGCCGGGACGACGCCTCACGCCGCGCGCGCGACAGCTGATCGTAGAATTCCGGATCCTCGAACCTCGAGAGGCTCGCGAGGAGCGCCTTGTCGAGGATCATCACGTTGACGTCGACCGAGAGCCGCGCGCCGAGCAGCGAGCGCACCAGCGACAGGCCGCGCTGCGCGAGCGCGAGCAAGGAGACGAGCCCGAGCTCCAGGAGGACGAGCGAGAGCGCCGCGTCGTGATCGCGCAGGACGACCGCGTCGATGAGGCGCTTGCCGACGTAGGCGATCCCGAGCGGCGTGAGCGCGGCCAGGGTCGACAGCGCGACGAGCGCGACGAGCGCCCCCGGCGCGACCCGCCACACCATGCGGAGCGTGCGAGGGGCCTCGGAGAAGCCGGCGAGGAGGGAGCGAGCGGGTGACAAGGCCGGCGACGGGAGCGCGAGACATAACCACTATCTGCACGGCGCAAAGCCCGCGCGTTACAGCCACCCGAGCACGACGGGCACGACGAGCGACGTGACGACGCCGGTGAGCGCGAGCCCGAGCGCGCTCGCCGCGGCCTGGGTCTCGCCCTCCTCGACGGCGCGCGCGGTGCCGACGCCGTGCGAGGACGCGCCGAGCGCGAGCCCCCACGCGAACGGATCGCGCACGCCGGCCACCCTCAGCAGCGACGGGCCGACGACCGCGCCGACGACGCCGACCAGCACCACGATCGCCGCCGCGAGCGGGGGCAGGCCGCCGGTGCGCTCGGCGATCGCCATGGCGATGGGCGTCGTCGTGCTCTTCGGCGCGAGCGTGGCGACGATCGCGGGCGACGCGCCGAGCAGCCTCGCCACGCCGACCGCCGAGACGACGCCGACGAACGCGCCCGCGACGACCGCCGAGAGCACCCGAGCGGCGCGGCCGCGCAGCCGAGGGAGCTCGCGCTCGACGCCCGCGCCGAGGGCCACGACCGACGGGCCGAGCAGCACCGAGAGCAGCTCCACGCGCTTCACGTACACCGTGGTCGGGAGGGAGAGCGCGAAGAGCGCCGCCACGATCACCGCGGTCGTCGTCGCGACCGGCTGCAGCGCCGTCCAGCCGAGGCGGCGCTGCGCCCACGCGGCCGCGCGGTAGATCCCCACGGTCGCGCCGAGCGCCAGCAGCGTGAGCGCGACGTCCCTCACGCGCGAGGCTCCGCGAGCTTCCCGACGACGAGCATCACGAGCGCGAGGCTCACGAGCGACGCCGCGACGATCGGCGCCCACGCCGCGCGCGCCGCCGCGGTGTCGGCCGTCGCGAGCACGGCCGCGGGCACGAAGAACAATCCCATCGTCGACGTCAGCGCGCGCGCCGCCCACGCCACGCGCTCGCGCCGCACGATCCCCGCGCGCAACGCCGCGACGAACGCGAGCAGCCCGAGCACGCTGCCGGGCACGGGCGACGACGCGGCCCGCGCCACCAGCTCTCCCCCCGCAGAGAAGAACAAGATCCACGCGAACCCGAGCAGCCTCGCCGGCTCGGGCCCGCGATCACCCGGCGCGCTCAGCATGGATTTCGGGAGCCCAAGGAGCGGGTGTCGGAGTCCGAAGCGGAATTCGAGCCGAACTGGGCTGAATCCGCGCGCAGGCGTGGCCGTGCCACGTCGAGCACGGTTTCACCCAAGGCGGCCGAAGGACGCAAGGAATCCGGCGCCCGCGACGAAGGGCCCCCGAAATCCATGCTCAGGCGTCTTCGAGGCCCCGCGTCCCGAGCTGCAGCGCGCCGTCCTTCGCGGACTCGAGGATCTTCTCGACCTCGGCGTCGGTGAAGCCGAGCCTCGTCGCGAGCTGCTCGAGCACGGCGTCCTCCTCCTTCGCGCGCTTGCCGTCGGCGCCGCTCATCACCGCGGCGTTCCCGAGCAACACCTCGCGGTCCTCCTTCGAGAGCTCGTCGACCGGCACGTCGTCGAGCGAGCGCGAGCGCTTCGCCCACTCGCGCAGCTCCGACGCCTCGGCGTCCGACGCGCCGAACGCGCTCAGCAGCCCGTCGAGGACGCTCGACTCGGACTTCGCGAAGCGGCCGTCGGCCCACGCGACGGCCACGAGTGACTTCAGGATGCGCAGATCTTGGGGCGTCATTGGCGGGCATCCTATACGGCCGCGGCGAGGGCCGGAAGCCATGCCGCGCGGGGTGCTCGGCCCCACACGACGCTTCCCGTGGACGGCCTTGCCCCGTAGCCTCGCCGCATGCGGCGATCTGCGTTGGCTTCTTGTGCGCTCGTCCTCGGCATGGGCGCGACCGTGTTCGGCTGCGCCGAAGAGCTCGATCAGACCCGCGAGGCGCGCCCCAAATCCACCCTCGGCGAGGACATCTACTCGGTGCTCTGCGATCGAGTCGGCGCGTCGTCGCTGTCCGAGGATCTCGAGGGCCAGAGCTACCGCTCGATCTGCCACAAGACCTCGAAGGGGTTCACCGGCACGACGGTCAAGCGCTCGCTGCTGCCGGCGGTCGCCACGCTCCCGAAGTCCGGCGGCGAGGGGCAGAGCGGCGGCGCGTGCCGCGCGGGCGACAGGCCGTGCGACGGCACGCTGCAGTGCGTCCGCGACGTCTGCGCGCCCGGCTCGTACGCGCGGCGCGAGCTCGGCGTCGCGAAGATCGAGGCGCTCGCGCGCCACCGCGACGAGCTCATCCAGGCGTTCGACGCCACGTTCCCGGAGCAGCAGATCGACGATCCATTCTATCCGGGCAAAAAAGTCCGGCTCATCGACGCGCTCGACACGCTGATGAAGCGGATGACCTCGCTCTACGATCTGAAGGATCCGAAGGATCCGACCTCCGCGCTCGTGCCCGCGTCGACCGACGCGCTCGCGCGCCTGTTCGACGGCATCGGCCGCGATCCCGCCGCGCAGGCCGCGCTCTCGAGGATGGGTAACCGCCAGGGCTACAAGCCGCTGCCGGTCGCGCTCGGGACGATGCGCCCGATGTTCCTCTACCCGAGGTTCCGCGAGCTCTCGCGCCTGCTCATCTCCCGCCTCGGCCCTGGCGGCGCGCTCGAGCCGCAGCTCCAGGAGGTGCTCGGCGCCCTGCGCGAGGAGCTGCGCACGCTCGCCGCCGATCCGAAGGAGCCGCCGCTCGCCGTCGACGCCGCGAAGGCCCAGCCGAGCCGCCCGCGCCAGAAGATCGAGTTCGTCTCGGCGCTGCTGCTCGACGAGCGCGACGCGTACGCGCAGCTCGGCGCGACGCCGCGGTGGATGGTCGCGCGTGACAGGCGCGGGTTCGCGCTGCCGGCGGGCGTCTCGCCGGGGAGCGTCCCCGCGCCGTTCGTCGCGGACGCCGACGGGCTGCCGGCGGTCGACGCAGCGGGGAGGTTCGTCGGGGCCGACGGCGCGCCGCTCGCGTTCGCGCCGCCGTTCGCGAGCCCGGGGTTCGCGTTCGATCCGAAGTTCACGTTCGACGCCTCGGGGCGCGCGGTCGACGGCTCGAGCCTGCTCTACCAGTACCGCGACACGAGCCGCACGATGGTCGGCAGCCTGATGGTCGACATGCGTCCGCTCCTCGCGCCGCGCTCGGGCCTCGACGTCGGCGACTCCTCCACGCTGATGAAGGCGCTGGCCGGCGCGTTCGTGCTCTACGGCCCCGAGAAGACCGGCACGCGCAGCTACCCGCTCCCCGACGGCAAGGAGGTCGCTCTCTCGTTCACCGGCTTCGACGCCGAGCAGTCGCCGTTCGTCGATCTGATGCACGCGACCGGCGCGTTCTTCGCGGCGCCCGGCAGCGACGACTACCTCGGCTCGACCCTGACGCTCCACGAGCAGCGCCCCGAGATCACCGGCGAGACGCTCGCGCTCGCGTGGCGCATCTGGTTCGAGTCGAAGAAGCCCGAGTACGCGAGCGCGAAGCTCGACGACGCGTCCACGCTCTGGGACGAGATCGCCATCTGGCTCGCGAAGGTCGCGCGGGTCGACAAGTCTCGCTACATCGGCGGCCCGCAGAACCCCAACCCCCGCGGCCTGCTCGCCGACGTGACCCTCGCGATGGCCGATCCGGCCGCGGTCGAGTGGCTGCCGAAGGCGTACGCGCCGACGATGCGCAACCGCGACCGCATCAGCTACAACCCCGCCGACGTCAACGGCGCCCCGCTGAACCAGGAGACGAAGCTGCCCGTCAGCTCGAGCGGGTGGAAGACGCCGGTCGATCGGTCGGCGCCGGACGCCGGGTTCAACCGCAGCGGGCTGCAGCGGTTCCTCGGGGTCATCGCCGCGGCCAACAAGGTGAAGGCCTGCAACAAGCCCGGCACGAAGGTCATCAGCACCCTGAAGATCGACTGCCCGATCCTGCCGGCGATCGGCGTCGACCTCACCTACCCGCTCGGCGGCGGCACGATCGCCGAGTGCGATCTGTTCGAGATCCCGGACATCGGCGTGTTCTTCGTCGACTCGATCCTCGACGCGAGCCACCCCCGCCGCGCGAAACTACTGGTGAAGGACAGCACACTCACCGGACTGCTCGGCGTGGTCGACGGCATCATCCCCGACGCGTGCGGCAAGCTCGACCTCGACACGGTGCTGCAGGTCTCGACGGGGCTCGCGGGCCTGCGGACGGTGCCGACGCCGCAGGCGCTCTCGCGGCTGCTGTTCTTCGGCGCGGAGTCGAAGACGTTCGGCTCGAACCTCCCTGACATCGACCCGCAGCTGAACGGCAAGAACAAGCCGTTGAACACATTCATCTCCAACAGCCTGGAGCCGGTCGCGACGAACAAGTGCCCGAAGAACAGCAACGGCGTGAACACGTGCGCGAAGTTCTCGGACACGCTGCGCGGCGTCGGCATGTCGACGTTCTTCGCGACCGAGACGCCCTGGCTGCCGAAGCACCCCGCGGGCTGCAAGGGCCCCGACTGCGACTCGCCGTCGTCGGGCTTCTACGAGGGCATGCGCCCGCTGCTCTCCGCGTTCGCCAACTACGGCTACGATCCCGATCCCGGCGAGAGCTGCGCGAAGACCTCGAACGGAAAGTGCGCCGGGGAGCAGCTGTTCCTCGATCTCCTCGTCATCCTCGACAAACACTGGTCGAGCGGCACGACGACGAAGCTCGTCGCGTACGAGGACTTCCTCGCGTGGGTGTTCGCGGACAGCGGCCTGTTGACCACGGGCGCGAGGCTCGTCGGCGCGATGCGCGACACGCCGTACACCTCCCTGCGCGTGCGGCCGGGGCAGCCGCGCGACGGGCTCGACGTCACGCGCGATCTCATCGCCTTCCTGTTCGACCAGGAGGTCTCGAAGCAGCTGGGCGTGGTCGACCGCGCGGGCAAGAGCACGACGACGTGGAACGACGGCACGACCCCGAAGCAGGTGACGCCGTACGATCTGTTCGTGAAGGCGCTCCGAGGGATGGACGCGCGGATGGACTCGCTCGGCGACGGCGGCGCGAAGAAGGCGGTCTGGCGCTCGGCGCGCAGCGAGCTGGTCGACCAGTTCCTGCTCGCGGAGGGCACCTCGTGGAAGAACCCCGCGATCTCCGCGGCGCTGCCGGTGCTCGGGCGCCTCGTGCGCGAGCAGGTCAACGCGCGCTGCCCCGACCGGGAGAAGTGGTACGCGAACCCGAGCGTCAAGCCGAAGTGCGACTGGGCCGACAAGACCTTCACCGAGAGCTTCGCGAAGACCGTCGACGGGCCGCTGTTCGGCACCATCAACCGCCTGCAGGAGTCGCTGCGCGCCGACGACGAGCTGCGCGTCGAGCTGCAGCTCCTGCTCGACTACCTGATGCAACAGGAGATGAGCCCCGACGCCGTCACGACCACAGTGACAGCCATGTCAGATTTGTTGCAAGTGTTCCACGACGACGAGGACCTCGCGCCCGTGATGAACGCGATCTCCGTCGCGGCGTCCCCGGGGCAGGTAGACGGCAAGAAGACCGCGCAGCCGGGCGCCGCGCACGCGACCGTCGCGCTCCTGCAGGCCCTGCTCGACGACTCCGGCGGCGCCGCGAAGACGATCGACCGCTACCACGTGCTCGACCCCATCCTGCGCAACCTCGTGACGCCCATGGGCGACGGCAGGCGGAGCCCGCTCGAGGTGCTCATCGACGTGACGACCGACGTGCACCGCTACGACAGCGCCGCCCTGGCGAACCTCGCGGCCGACGACTGGGCCAAGGTGTCGAGCGGCGTCGAGGGGTTCCTCGCGGACGACTACCGCGGCCTGCACCAGTTCTACACGATCATCCGCGGTCGCAAGGGAGAGTGAAGCGCGTGCGCAAACTGACGAGCTGGGGCGCGGCGCTCGCGCTCTGTTCGGTGTCCGCCTCCGCCCACGCGGCGGGCCTGTTCTTCTCGGACCGCGGCGTGCGGCCGCTCGCGCGCGGCGGCGCCTTCGTCGCCGGCGCGGACGATCTCGGCGCCATCTACTACAACCCCGCCGGCATCGTCGACGCGCGGTCGCAGGTGCTCATCGACGCGAGCTGGCTCAGGTTCTCGGCCGATTTCACGCGCGCCGCGCGCGTGCCGCAGACCGATCCGAACACGGGCGTGGTCGGCGGGTACGCGACGCGCACCTACCCGACGTCGCACGGAACCTCGCCGATCTTGCCGATCCCGACGATCGCCGGCTCGTACGCCTTGCGAGACGATCTCGTCGTCGCGGCGGGCGTGTACGCGCCGTACTCGGCGATCACGAGCTACCCCGAGAAGGTGAACGGCGCGCCGGCCGCGAGCCGCTACGGCCTGTTGTCGCTCGACGGCTCGGCGCTCTCGATCCTCGGCGCGTGGATCGCGTACCGGCCCATCCCCGAGGTGCAGATCGGCGCGGGCCCCACCGTGCTGATGGGTAATTTTCAGTCGAGCGTGATGTTCGGCGCCTGCCCGCCGAACAAGCTCGCCTGCGCGGGCGAGCAGCCTGACGACGACGCGAAGGGCCAGCTGAACGTCGGCACCATCTTCGCGCCGAGCGCGACGCTCGGCGTGATCGTGACGCCGACGAAGAAGGTTCGGCTCGGGCTGTCCTACCAGCACGGGTACTCCATCGACTCGCCCGCGAAGTTCCAGACCAGGCTGCCGTCGGCGGCGCTCTTCGACCAGGCGACCGTCGACGGCGAGAGCGCGAACGTGAAGTTCCGGCTGCCGTGGATCGCGCGCGCGGGCGTCGAGCTCCGGCCGACCGACACCACCCGCGTCGAGGTCGCCTACGTGTTCGAGAAGTGGAGCGCGCACGACAAGATCACGCTGACCCCGGACGACACGACGCTGAACAACGTCGCGGGGTTCCCGCCCACGTACCGGCTGTCGTCGTTCTCGCTCGAGCGCGGGTTCAAGGACGCGTGGTCGGTGCGCCTCGGCGGCGAGCAGGCCGTGACGATCAAGCAGTACCGCCTCGATCTGCGCGCGGGCGTCTCGTACGAGAAGAGCGCCATCCCGCCCGAGAACCTCTCGGTGCTCACCGTCGACATGAACAAAGTGACGGTCGCGGTCGGCGGCGGCATCCACATCGGCACCCGCTGGCGGTTCGACGGCCTCGTCGCGGTCGTGTTCCCGGAGACAGTGAACGTCGACCCCGCGGAGGCGCGCATCTTCAAGGTCAACCCCGTCCGCGCGAACCGCCAGACCGATCCCTCCGGCAAGCCGCTCGACGACGTGGCGATCAACGGCGGCGAGTACCGCGCCCAGGCGCTCGTGCTCGGCATGGGCCTGCGCTACCAGTTCGACCCTCCCGCGCCGCCGCCGCCGCCCGCCACCGAGGAGTAGCGGCCTCCGCCGGCGGGCGGGAGGCACGTACTCCCCGCGTCGCACCTCCACCACCTCAGCGCGTCCGTCCGTCTCGCCCCCAGGGCACCCAGCCGATGAGCGAGCGCGGCCTGCGCGACGCGGCGCTCGGGACGATCGACTGGCGGGAGCAGCGGCGGCGGTGGGGGAGGTGAAGCGGGAAATCAGCAGCGCGACCTGAACAGGCGTTGAGCCGGACGAGGCCGTGGCATAGAATGGCGCCCCTTGGAGTCCGATGCCGTCGCTAGCCCTACGCGCCACCCAATCTGGAGAATCTGGAGCCCGGATGCCTGACGAGGTCCTGACCATCAAAGAGGTCGCCGCGCTGCTCAAGCTCGCAGAGAGGACCGTCTACGCCATGGCGCAGGCCGGCGAGCTTCCGGCTCTCGAGATCCGAGGCCAGTGGCGCATCAAGCGCACCGAGCTCGACCAGTGGCTCGATGCGCAGCCGCGCGGTGGGGACGGGGGACGTGATGGCGACGCGTGACACAGGCAACAAGAAGCGCGGGCGACCGCCGAAGGCTGCTGCGAGCGAGCCCGCGCCCGACGCGAAGAAGACGAGCACGAAGAGCGGCTCCACGTCCGATGCCGTGGTGGGCTTCGAAGAGAAGCTCTGGCAGATGGCGGACAAGCTCCGCAACAACATGGACGCGGCCGAGTACAAGCACGTCGTCCTCGGGCTCATCTTCCTCAAGTACATCTCGGACGCGTTCGAGGAGAAGCACGCCGCGCTCACGGCCGACCAGAAGTCGGGCGCCGATCCGGAAGATCCCGACGAGTACCGCGCCGACAACATCTTCTGGGTGCCGAAGCAGGCGCGCTGGTCTCACCTCCAGGGCAACGCGAAGCAAGCGACCATCGGCAAGCTCGTCGACGACGCGATGGTCGCCATCGAGGCCCAGAA
>JADLFU010000165.1 GCA_020849655.1 Polyangiaceae bacterium
GCTTGGAAGGCTGACGCTCTACCAACTGAGCTACTCCCGCGAGGCCGGGCGAGCGCCCGGCGCGCGGCGCTGGGTGCGCGACGCGTCGGTGGAGGGTGTTGGATTCGAACCAACGAAGGCAGAGCCGGCAGATTTACAGTCTGCTCCCTTTGGCCACTCGGGCAACCCTCCGAGGTGAAGAAGCCTGGATGTCAAGGACGACGCGGGTGACTCGAGCTGACGAGGGGATTCGAACCCCTGACCGTCGGTTTACAAAACCGATGCTCGACCGGCTGAGCTACGTCAGCGGGCTTGGAGGCTTCGCTGACACCCTCGCGTTGAGCCGCCGCGCGCGAGCGCACGGAGACCTTCGGCCGAGGGGAGCGGCTCTGTAGCGGGCTGTTTTCCCGCTGTCAAGCACGACCTGGGCCACCCGGCTCACAGCTCGGGCTTGGCCGGCGCGAGGAGCTTGCCGGCGCCGACGAGCAGGAGCGCGAGCGTGATCACGCAGAACGGCGCGAGCGAGAGCAGATCGGCGCGCGGCCCCGCGAACAGCGGGTTGTGGGCCTCGGCCCACTTCGTCAGCGCGCCGTCGACGTGGGAGAGCACGCCCGCGGAGAACGCGATGACGATCCCCGCGATCGCGCCGCCCGCGATGTAGCCCGAGCTCATCAGCACGCCGGGGCTCTTGTCGCTCTCGGCGGCCTCCTGCTCGGGCGTGAGCGGCGGGCCGGTGCGCCGTGCGGCCGCGCGGCGATCGACGAGCCACCGCACGAGGCCGCCCACGAGGATCGGCGCGGACGACGCGAGCGGCAGGTAGACGCCGACCGCGAACGCGAGCGACGGGACGCCGCTCATCTCGAACACGACCGCGAGCATCACGCCGAACAGGACGAGCGCCCACGGCAGCTGGCGATCGAGGATGCCCTTGATGATGTACGACATCAGCGTCGCCTTCGGGGCCTCGAACTTCTTCACCTCGTCGCCGCTCGGGAGCCGGGAGACGACGCCGTTGATACCGGGATCCTTCAGGTATTTCACCGCGCCGGTCGCGGGGTCGACGAGGTAGGTGCCGGCGGCGCCGCCCGCGTCGTCGGTCTTGTGCCAGACCCTGTACGAGGCGCGGTCGCTGTCCGCCTGGCGACCGACCAGCTGCTCCGTCTCGGTGAGCGACGCGGGGTCGACCTTCATCAGCGCGGCCTTCGCGGGCTCGACCGGCGCGTACACGGTCGCCGAGTCGTTGAGCTTCAGCAGGATGGGACCGAGCACGAGCGCGGACGCGAGCGCGCCGACCAGGATCGCGACCTGCTGCCGCTTCGGCGTCGCGCCGAGCAGGTAGCCCGTCTTCAGGTCTTGCGACGTCGTGCCGCCGTTCGACGCGGCGATGCACACGATCGCGCCGACGCTGAGCGCCGTCACGTAGTACCGGCCGCCCGTCCACCCGACGAGCACGAAGACGAGGCACGTGAGCAGCAGCGTGGCCACCGTCATGCCGCTGATGGGGTTGGACGACGAGCCGATCTCGCCGGTGAGGCGCGACGAGACGGTGACGAACAGGAAGCCGAGCACGACGATCAGCACGGCGCCGAGGAGGTTCATGTGGAGCGACGGCGCGAGCGTGATCGCGGCGACCAGGGAGAGCGCGCCGATGAGCACGGCCTTCATCGGCATGTCCCGATCCGTGCGCAGCGACGACGCCGGGCCCGCGCTCGCGCCGCGCACGTCCGCGAGGCCCTTCTTCAGGCCGCTCCAGATCGTCGGGAGGCTGCGCGCGAGGCTGATCATCCCGCCGGCCGCGACCGCGCCCGCGCCGATGTAGAGGACGTACGCGCTGCGGATCTGGTTCGGGCTCATCTCCGAGATCGGGACCTTGCCCGGCGGCAGCGCCTCGGTGAGCGGGCCGCCGAAGAACTTGATCATCGGGATCAGCACCAGGTACGCGAGCACGCCGCCCGCGCACATCACGGACGAGATCCGCGGGCCGATGATGTAGCCGACGCCGAGCAGCTCGGGGCTGATCTCGGCGGCGACGCTGCCGCCCGCGAGCGGCGCCGAGAGCTGCTTCTCGGGCGTGTCCTTCCAGAGCTTCAGCGCGCTCATCGCGGTCTTGTAGAGCAGGCCGATCGCGAAGCCGGCGAAGATGGTCTTGCCGCTCATCGCCTCGCCGCCGCCCGCCCGCGCCGACGGGCTCGCCGCCGCGCGCGACTCGTCCGACGCGCCGGCCTTCAGCACCTCCGCGCACGCGGTGCCCTCCGGGTACTTCAGGACGCCGTGCTGCTCGACGATCAGCGCGCGGCGCAGCGGGATCATCATCAGGATGCCCAGCAGCCCGCCGAGCACCGCGACCAGGGCCACGCGCGTGAGGTCGAGCGAGAAGCCGAGGATCATGATGGCGGGCATCGTCACGCCGACGCCGAACGCGATCGACTCGCCCGCCGAGCCCGCGGTCTGCACGATGTTGTTCTCGAGGATGGTCGCGTCCTTGAAGAGGCCCGTCTTCGCGAGCACGCGGAAGAACGTGATGGACAGCACCGCGACCGGGATGCTCGCGCTCACGGTGAGGCCGACCTTGAGGACGCGGGAGAGCGACGACGCGCCGAAGACGACGCCGAGGAGCGTGCCGAGCACGAGCGCGCGCGCCGACAGCTCGCGGAGCTCGGTCGTCGCGGGAATGTATGGTTCGTGCTGTTCGCGGCGAGGCCCGTCGTCCATGCGGGCGCGGAGGATAACGGCAAGGTCGGGGCGCGTGGCGCTTTGTCTCCTGCCCCGGCGACGCTAACGGGCGCCGCAGATGGGCGACGACGCACGCGCGCGGGCGGCGCGGCTGCTGGCGCGGACGCGCGACGTCATCGACGAGCGCGCGACGGGCGATCGTCCGCCCGCGTGGTGCGACGCGCTGGGCTACACGAGGTTCCTCGACGCGCTGTCGGACGACGAGGTGACGCTGGGGGAGCGCGACGGGCTCGGGGCCGTGCTCGCCGCGCGACCGGACTCGCCGGCCGGGCTGACGGCGCTGGCGCGAGAGGTCGAGGAGGCGTGCGCGCTCCCGCCGCCCCCGCTGCCCGCGGCGCTGCCGCCGATGCGGGGCGCGAGCGATCGGAAGGTCGCGCAGATCGCGCGGCTGGTCGGGCTGCTCACCCTGCGCGCGCCCCGCGCCCGGATCGTCGACGTCGGCGCCGGGCACGGTCAGCTCACGCGCGCGCTCGCGTCGCTGACGGGCCTCCCGACGATCGGGTGGGAGCGCGACGCCGGGCGCGTCGCGGTGGCGCGGGCGCGCGCCGGGGAGGGCGGGCCTGCCTTCGTGGAGAGGGACGCGGCGGCGCTGCAGGGCGCGCTCCGACCGAGCGACGTCGTCGTCGGTCTGCACGCGTGCGGCGCGGTCGGCGAGATCGTGTTCGAGGCCGCGGGGCGCGTCGGCGCGGGCGTGGTCTGGGTCGGCTGCTGCCCGCAGAAGCGGCAGGGCCCGCGCGCGCCGATGAGCCGCGTGGAGGGGGTCTCGCCGGGCGCGCTGACGTTGCCGCGATCGGTGCTCGGGCTCGCGAACGTGCGGCGCGGAGACGAGGGCGTCGAGGAGGATCTCGCCACGCGTGGGCGCGCGCGGCTGTCCCGGATCGCGCTCGGCGCGCTGCTCTCGCGCGCGGGCATCGCCCTGGCCCCGGGGGAGGAGATGCGCGGGCTGAACCGCAGGCGCGCGACCGGACGGCTCGACGACCTCGCGCGGGCCGCGTTCGGCCTGCGCGGGCTGCCGCCGCCGTCCGACCTCGACGTCGCGGAGGCGACGCGGGAGGCCGAGGTGACCCACGCGCGACGACGGCGGTGGGAGCTGCCGAGGACGATGCTGGGACGCCTGGTGGAGGTGTGGATCGCCCACGACCGCGCCGGGCACCTCGCGGCGCTCGGGCGGAGCGTCGAGGTGCGGCGAGTGTTCGACGAGCGCGAGAGCCCGCGCGACGTGGTGGTGCTCTCGGCCCCACGAGCGCGCTGATCACCTGCGGGACATCGGCGGCGGCTCGGGCTTCTCGAGCCTCAACACGCCGTCGGTGATGTCGACCTCGTCGTCGGGGATGGGGCCGTCGTGCGCGTTGCGCCTCCAGTCGGAGTACGCGGCGCGAAGCGCGACCTGCATCGCGCGGGCGTTGGGCCAGCGCGCCGAGTGATCGAACCGGAGCGCGAAGTCGACGAGGTTCACCACGGGCTCGGGCGTCCCCGGCGCGACCTCGGCGAGCGACGGCGCCGGCCTCGACACGGCGGCCGTCAGCTGATCGATCATCACGCGCTCGTCGTGGACGGGGCGGCCCGAGAGCAGCGTGAAGAGCGTGGCCCCGACCGCCCAGAGATCGGTCTGGATGCCCACGTGCGTCCAGTCGCCGCGCGCCTGCTCGGGCGGCATGAAGGCCGGCGTGCCCATCACGACGCCGACGCGGGTGGCCTCGCTCGAGCCCGCGAGCTCGGCGAGCCCGGCGATGCCGAAATCGAGCACGACGACCCTGCGATCGTGCGTCAAGAACACGTTGTCGGGCTTGATGTCGCGGTGGACGACGCCCTTCTTGTGCGCGGCGTGGAGCACGTCGAGGGTCTGGTCGGCCATCCAGAGGGCCTCGGCGATCGGCAGCCGCCGCCCCTTGCGCTCCCAGCGCTGCTCGTAGCTCTCGCCGACCAGCAGCTCCATCACGAGGAAGGGGCAACCGTCGGGCGTCTCGCCGTGCTCGAGCACGCGCGCGACGCCGCGGTGCGGGATGGTGTTCGCCACGCGCGACTCGCGCAGGAACCGCAGCCGCAGCTCGGGCACCTCTGCCATCTCAGGATGCAGCACCTTGATCGCGACGGGCGTGTCGCCGCCGCGGTCGCGCGCCTCGTAGACGGTGGCGACGCCGCCGATGCCGAGCAGCGCGCCGACGCACCAGTCGCCGAGCGTGGAGCCTTCCCGCGAGGGTCCAGTCATGTGCGGCTCGCAGCATACCCACGTCGGGGGCGAGCGATCATGCTGGTGGTCACACGAGGCGCCCTGGGCTAGAGGCGCGCTCGCCCATGCGCCTCGCACCCTTCGCCCTGGTCGCCGCGATCGCCGCGCTCCCCGTCGCCTGCACGGAGCCGCGGACCCCCGCGAACGCAGCGCTCTCGGCGGGCGCGCAGCAGTGGCTCGACCGGTCGCGCGCGTCGTTCTCGCGGGGTGACTTCGACGACGCCCGCGACGCCGCCGAGAGCGCGGTCGCCGCGGCGCCGAAGAGCACGGAGGCGAAGGTGCAGGCCGCCAAGGTGCACCTCGCGCGGCTCGAGTACGCGGAGGTGGAGCGCGTGCTGAAGGACGTCGACGGCGTCGAGGCGCGCGGCCTGCGCGGGCGCGCGCGCTGGTACGCGGACGAGCTCGAGCCGGCGGCCGACGATCTCGACGCGGTGCTCGCCGACCCGGCGTCGAAGGACGAGTGGGCGAAGGCCATCAGCAAGCTCGCCAGGCGCGGCGTCGGGCGGAAGCCCTTCCAGATCTCGGGCGGCCTGCTCGCGCCCGTGCCGATGCCGCGCGTGCGCGGGACGCACCTCGTCGTGCCGGTCGAGATCGACGGCGAGCAGGCGCTCGCGCTCATCGCGACCGGCAAGGGCGAGGTCGTGCTCGACAGCACGACGCGCAAGGAGCCGTCGTGGGTGCAGCTCAGGTTCGGCGAGCGCATCACCGTGAAGGACGTACCGACCCTCGTGGAGGACCTCAGCGGCATCTCGAAGGAGCTCGGCGCGCCGATCAAGGCGCTGCTCGGCGTGAACCTCCTGCGCCGGCTCTCGGTCACGTTCGACTACGGCGGCGAGCAGTTCGTCGTCCGGACGCGCGCCCCCTCCCCGCCCCCGAACGCGACCCGGCTGAGCGTGAACTACGCGCTCGGCGGCGCGATGATCACGCGCGTGGTGATGAAGCAGGGCTCGGCCGAGATGCAGCCGGTGCTCGTCAACACGCTGCTCCCCTACCCCATCGCGCTCGACGACGAGGGCTGGCGCCGGGCGGGCGTCGACCTCGCGAGCCTGACGGCGGCGCCCGCGGGCGCCGGGGCGATCAGCAAGGCGGGGCGCCTGCCGTTCCTCAAGCTCGGCGCGTTCGACGTACCCGAGGTGCCAGGGGTGCTCGGGCCCTCGTTCGCAGACGTCGCCGGGGCCACCAGCGTCGACGTGCACGGGGCGGTCGGCTCCGGGATCCTCGCCGCGTTTCGCTGCACGCTCACCGACGACGGCCGCGCGCTCTGGCTCGAGGATCTGCCGGAGTGGCTGCTGCGAATGATGGAGGAGCCGATGTTCCCCACGCGCGCGCCCGCGGGCCCCGCGCCCGCCGGCTCGGGCGCGCCGCCCGCCGGCAAGGGCGCGCCCGCCGCGCCGCCGCACCCGAGCGGCGAGCGCCCGACGCCGCAGCCGCTCGCGCCCGCCGCCGGCAAGGCTGGAGGCAAATGACCGAGCGGGTCGCCGTCTACGCCGGGAGCTTCGACCCGCCCACCACCGGCCACCTCGATCTCATCGAGCGCGGCGCGCGGCTGTTCGAGCGCCTCGTCGTCGCGATCGGCGTCCACCCCACGAAGCGCCCGCTCTTCAGCCCCGCGGAGCGCGTCGCGCTCTTGACCGAGATCTCGCGCCACCTGCCGAACGTCGAGGTGATGACGTTCGAGGGGCTGCTGATCGATCACTGCCGGCGCATCGGCGCGCACGTGATCGTGCGCGGGCTGAGGGCGGCGACCGACTTCGAGTACGAGCTGCAGATCGCGCACGCGAACGCGGACATGTACCCGGAGGTCGAGACGCTCTTCCTGCCGACCCGGACGAACTACGGCTTCGTCTCGGCGTCGCTCGTCCGGGAGATCGCGATGCACGACGGCGACGTCTCGCGCTACGCGGCGCCCCCGGTCGCGGCCGCGCTCCGGGCGAAATTCGGGCACGCGCCTCGCTGACCGCGCGTCAGCGTCGCCAGTCCATCCACGCGGCCGGATCGGCGCGGATCCACGCACAGAGCGACGAGGCCACCTGCGCGAGCGCGGCGTCCACGTCGGCGGTGGTGGCCCGCGGCCCGACACGCACGGCGGGCGACGCGCAGATCCTCACGCGGAAGGGGCCCTCGCGGCGCGTCCACACGGGCACGGCGCCGACCCTGGCGCGCGACGCGAGCAGCAGCGGCCCTCGCGCGAGCGGCCTGCCGAACAGCCACGGCGGCGACGCGCTCATCCCTGCCGGCACGCGGTCCACGTGCATGCCGACGAGCACGCCGCCCCGCAGCGCGCGCAGCACCGGCAGCGCGTCGAGGGCGTCCGCGCCGACGTGCAGCACCTCGAGGCCCGCGCGCGCGCGGAGCGCGTCGGAGACGCCGCGCGCTCCGTCGTCGCGCTCCTTCGCCATCACGAACGCGACCCGCCGGTCGATCTGTCGCGCGAGCGCCGCGCCGGCGAGCTCGAAGCCCGTCGTGTGCGCGGTGAGCAGCACGACGCCCCGCCCGTCCGACAGCGCCGCGTCGAGGTGCGCTCGGCCCTCGATCTCGAGCGTGACGCGGCGGCCTGGATCCGCGAGCACCGCGACGCCCTCCGCGAGCGACGACGCGTACGACGTGAACGTCCGCAGCTCCGCGGCGAGCCGTGCCCCCCGCGACTCGCCCGCGAGGACGGCGCGGAGGTTCTCGCGCACCCCGCGGCGCTCGACGGGCGAGAGCGCCCACGCGACCGCGCCGATCGCGGCGGGCAGCGTCGCCATCACCGCGGCGGGCGCGCGGCTCGCGCCGGCGACGAGCGCGCGGCGCAGCAGCTCCTCACGCACGCCTTCAGCCCTCCCGCGTCGCAGAGGAGACGCGGCGCCAAGGATCCGTCGACGCGGGCACGGCGCGCGCATACCGCGCCCGACCTCGGGCACCCAGCGCCGCGATCGGCGAGCCGTCCCGCGGGCGCGGTGCTACGTGGGAAGGCTCCATGCAGCTGAACGCGCCCCGATGGGGCCTCCTCCTCGCGGCGTGCGCCGCCCTCGCCGCGTGCGGAGGCGGCGACGACGACGCGCCCGCCGCCCCTCCCCCGAGCGCGGGCGGCGCGGCTGGATCCGGAGGCGCGAGCGCGCCCTCCCCGCCCCGCGCCGACCTGCGCGCCGACGTCAACCGCGACGGCGTGGTCAGCCTCGACGGCCCGGGCGATGACGACGGCGAGGCCACCTGGGACGCCCAGCGCGGCGCCATCTTCCTCGCCAACCTCGACGACGATCTCGGCGCCTGCCCGATCGTCGACGCGGCGGCGCGGCCGCTCTCCGACGACGATCTCGCGCGGTGCAACGACGCGGCCGACGAGATCGTCAACGGCCCCGACGACGAGCTCGATCTCGCGCCCCTGCGCGTCGCCCCCTGGCCCGACGCGGGCGACGACGCCGAGGGCGTGATCAGCGTCAGCGCCGGTGAGAAGGTCCGCGTCTTCAAGCGCACGACGTCGGGGTTCCAGCTGGTTCGCGCCGCCGAGGACAAGCTCTCCGCGGCCGAGCTGCGCGCGGGGATCGAGCTCGGCCTCGAGGGCCGGGACATCGTGCGCGACGCCGCCCAGTGGGACGGCACCGTCGACGTCACGCTCACCGTCACCGCCGGCGGCGCGAGCGCGACCGACTCCGTGCGGCTGCGCGTGGCGCCGTTGCTGTTCTTCCACCACCTGATGCCCGCCGAGCAGATCTTCGCGACGAAGGTCGCCGCGAGCGGCTCGAAGGCGTTTCGCGCCGACCTCGCCGCCGCGACGGAGGGCACCGCGATCACGGCCCTCGACGAGCTCGAGGTCGACGATCAGTGGACGCAGGACTTCTTCGAGACGGCGTTCATGTCCGCGCCGGGCGTGGGCGGGCCGCGCGTGATGCAGGTGTTCGTGCGCTCCGCCAACGTCTACGAGCCGAAGAGCGCCTCGTTCCCGCTGCGCGAGGCCGGGCGTGTCGTGTTCGAGAGGTTCCGCGGGAAGGACCGCGCGGGCGTCGTCCAGTACGAGCGCGGCCACGACGAGGACTCCGACACGCTGAACTCGTTCGGCAACCTCGAGGTCGTCCCGCCGACGCCGGGGCACCCGCTCGGGCGCATCCTGCGCGGCAGCGTCCCGTCGTTCGCTCCCGATCCGAGCTTCGCGACGATGATCGCGTCGCAGCGGATGCAGCCGCCGATCCTCGTCGACACGAGCTGGCTGGAGGTCGCGCACGTCGACGAGACGCTGAGCTTCGTCCGCGCGAAGACGCCGCTCGGCTGGGCGCTCGCCGTCAACGACGCGCGGCTCGCGAAGAGCATCCTCGAGGGGCTGAAGCAGGGCGGCCACGGCGACGCGGCGATGTTCGAGGGCAAGAAGTGGTACACGGACGACGGCGATCAGGTGCCCGCGGTCGCCACCGTCGCGCAGGTGCTCGACGACACGGCCGTGATGTCCGCGAGCGCGAAGGCCGCCGTCGAGGTCGACGCGCAGCTCGAGATCTTGAAGAAAGAGACCGGCGTGACCGACGACGCGATCATCCGCGTGCCGTTCCTCCACCACGAGGTCTACGCGGGCGCGTCGGCTGCGTATCAACCCGGGATGGTCAACGGCATCTACCTCGCCGACGGCGTGTTCGCCGCGCCCGATCCGCACGGGCCGATCGTCGACGGCGTCGATCCGTTCAAGGCGGCGACCGAGGCCGCGTTCGCCGCGCGCGGGGTCGAGGTGCGGTGGGTCGAGGACTGGGATCTCTACCACCGCAACCTCGGCGAGGTGCACTGCGGCTCCAACACGCGGCGGCGGGTCTCGGTGGCCGACGCGCGCTGGTGGGAGATGGCGAAGTGAAGCGCGCGACGCTCGTCGGGGCCGCGCTGCTCGCGGCGTGTTCGCTCGGCGCGGCTCGCGCGGCCGCCGAGCCGCTCGTGCGAACGACCGATCTGTCCTCGCCCGCGGGCGCCGCCGTGCTCGGCGAGATCGCGCGCGCGCGACGCCTCCACCCCGCGCGCTTCGACCAGGTGCGCGCGGTGCGGGCGTCGGCCCCGGCGCGCGACAGGCAGCGGCACGGCCGCGTCGCGCAGCTGGCGCCGGCGCTGCGCGCGCTCGGCAAGGACGCGCTCCTGCCGATGCTCTCGGCGCTGCTCGACGACGCGCCCGACGAGCCCGCGCGCGTGACGCTCGCCGTGCACCTCGGGCTGCTGCAGGCCATAGGCGAGCTGCGCGACGCGCGCGCCCACTCCGTGCTCGTCGCCGCGCTCGACCGCGCGACCGATCCGCGCCTCGCGCGCACCGCGGCGGCGGCGCTCGGCGCGCTCGGAACGGACGAGGCGATCGACGCGCTGCTCGCGCGAACGAGCTCACCCGCGGCCATCGCTGGGCTCGGCGCCGCGCGCCGCGCGCGAGCGACCGGCGCGCTCGCGGCGATGCTCGACGGCGCCGACGACATCACCGCCGTGCACATCATGGACGCGCTCGGTGACGCCGCGAACGAGTGGGCGTGGCAGACCTCGAAGGTGGCGGCGAGCGGCGAGCGCGACGCGGTCGTGGGCGTCGCGGCGGCCGCGCTGGCGAGATCCTTCGTCCTGCGGCGCGGAGACGCGCGCGCGCGCGCCGCGAAGGCGCTGCGCCTCGCGGGCGCGGGTGAGGCCGTGCCTGCGCTCCGGGTGGCGCGCGACGGGGCGGCGGGCGAGGCGCGCGACGCAGCAGGGCGACTGCTCGCGGAGCTGACCCGGCAGGCGCGCTGAGGCTCGGTGCGACGCGCGCTGCCCGCCCTGCTGGCTGCCGCGCTGGCGACCGCGTGCCGGCGCCCCACGGTCGATGCAGGTCCGCGCGCCGAGACGTCCGCTGGGTCCGGCGCGACCTCCGCGCCCTCGACGGCGCCCCCTCCGGTCGAGCCCCCGGCCGCCGCGGCGGCGGCGGAGGTCCCGCCCGCGCCGAGCGCGTCTGCCCAGCGGCACGCGCGCGCGCCCGCGCCCCCCGTCGTTCTGCCCCGCGCGCTGCTCTCGACGCTGCCGTCTCCAGGCGCGCACCCGAGCGCCGGCTTCACGGGGCCGGTCGATCCAGCGCTCGACGCCGCGTGGGTGTCGCGCCTCGCGACCGCGAAGGTCGCCACGATCGCGTGGAACGGCGGCGGGGTCTCGCTCACGTTCAAGCTCAAGCTCGCGGACGGCCACCGCGCTGTGTTCAAGCCTGCGCAGGCGCTCCCGGGGTCGAACCACGTGGCCGAGATCGCCGCGTTCCACCTCGACCGGCTCCTCGGGCTCGGGCGCGTGGCGGTCGTGGTCGGACGCGCGCTCCCCGCCGACGCGCTCGCCGACGCCGTCACGGATCCGAAGGTCGCGTCGCGCGTCGCGCGAGAGCTCGCGGTCCGCGATGGACTCGTCACGGGCGCCATGATCGCGTGGCACGCGGCGCCGCTCACGTCGGACGATCCCCCGCGCGGGTGGCGCGCGTCGCTCTCGGGAGAGGGCCCGATCGACGACGCGATCCGCGCGCGCGCGGGCGAGCTGACGGACCTCGCGCTGTTCGATTTCTTGCTCGACAACACCGATCGCTGGTCAGGCGGGAACGTGCTGTCGCTCGGCAAGGGCGGGCCGCTCGTGTTCCTCGACAACGCGTCCGCGCTCCTGCCGTCCCGCGCGCGACGGCGGGCGTCCCTCGCGCGGGAGCTCTCACAGCTGTGCAGGTTCCGGCGGCGCGCGGTCGACGCCGTGACGGCGCCCCGCGACCTCGCCGACGAGCTCGCCCGCAGCGTCGCCCTGGATCCGTCCGGCGCGCGCCTCGAGCCCGTCGTCGTCGACGCGCTGCGCGCGCGGGTGGCGGCGCTTCGCGAGCACCTCGCGCGCTGCCGGCGCGAGCACGGCGACGGCGTGTGGCTCGACGAGTAGCGTTCGCCAGCCCGCGCGCGACGTCGTATCGTGCGCGACCCGTGGCGACGTTCGAGCTCTCTGCGATCCGGGGACCGCTCGTGGGCCGCGTCTTCGCGGTCGACGAGTCCGGCGTCTGGTTCGGCCGCGTGCCGGACGCACCCGTCCCGATCGCGAGCCACCTCGCGTCGCGGCGGCACGCGGAGGTGCGCGTGGAGGGCGGCGCCCTCGTGCTGCGCGATCTCGGCAGCGCGAACGGCACGCGCCTGAACGGCGAGCGGGTGCAGGCGCGCGCGCTCGGGGTCGGCGACGTGATCGAGATCGGCGACGAGGCCTTCCGCGTAGGCTCGACCGACGCCCCGACGCTGCCCCAGCGCGGCGCGCTCGTCGCGGTGCGCGGGCCGCTCGCGGGTCGCTCCTTCCCGCTCGAGGACCGCACGCTCACGCTGGGCCGCGCGCTCGACTCGACGATCGTGCTGCACAGCCAGCGCGCGTCGAGGCGGCACGCCGAGGTGCGCTCCGAGCCGCGCGGCGCGTGTCTGTA
>JADLFU010000166.1 GCA_020849655.1 Polyangiaceae bacterium
CGACGACGGACGGCTCGTCCTCGACAACAACAGGTCCGAGCGCAACCTGCGCCCCGTCGCCGTCGGCCGCAAAGCCTGGCTCTTCTTCGGCAGCGACGACCACGCCGAGGCCGCCTCCAACCTCTTCTCGCTCATCGCCTCCGCGCGCCTGCACAGCCTCGACCCCGAGGCGTACCTCCGCGACGTGCTCCGGGTCCTCGCCCACTGGCCGAAGGACCGCTTCCTCGAGCTCGCGCCCAAGTACTGGGCCCGAACCCGCCAGCGCCTCGTGCCCGAGCAGCTCGCCGACGAGGTCGGCCCGCTGACCGTGCCGCCGCCCGAAGAGCATCGCCCGCCGGACCGCGGCGGCTGACACGCTGTTTCCGTTGGTCACGATCGGGACCTTGCGCTCGCCGCGGAGTGCGCGCCAGACGGCGTCCGTGCAGCGGATACGAGACGATGACGCACCCCGTACTCGGTGTACGGCACCTCCACCACGTGATCGCCCGGGGCGACGCCTCGCTCGCGCTCGCCGCGCAGGACGTCGTGCTCACGGTGCGGTCGCGCCGCTCGGGTCGACGGAGGCCGTCGCGGTCAGGGGCCAGGATCTCCCGGCGTCGTCGAAGAGGGTGACGCCGAAGGGGATCGGTCCGACGGGGGCTTGCGGCGGCACCTGCACTCGAATGGCGAGCACCGACGCCTTCTGCCCGGGAACGACGCTCAGCAGCGAAGAGCTGCCGACGTCCGCGCAACTGCACTTCGGGCACCTTTCTCCGTAGCTCGACCCCGCGTAGCAGCCGAGGATCTGGAGGCCCATCGGCGGCGTGGTCAACGCCCCGTACAGGCCGGCGACCTTCGTGGCGCCCGTGTTCTTTACGAAGACGAGCAACGTCCCGGTTTCTCCGGGGCTCAACACTCCGTCGCCGTTCGAATCTTCGTCCACCTGGACGTTGGCCAGCGACACCGTCGGGCTCGGATCGCTCTGTGACGACACCGTCCGGCTCGGATTGCTCTGTGAGCACTTGTATGCGCCCTTCCGTTGCCACGTTTCGTCGCAGGTCGTAGACTCCAAGCACACTTCGTAGGTCACCGCCTTGCCGTCCTTGCAAGACGCGATGATCCCTTCCTTGCAGGCGTTCACGGAGCCTCCGGAGAGGTCGGCGCAGGTCACGTCGGGCCCTTCGCGGTTGAGAATCGAACAGGCGGGCACCGACGCGAACGTCGCCAACGCGACCAAGCTCCAGAGCATGCGCACCATCGGGCTCATTGGCACTTTGCCGCGATGCACTGGGCCGTGCAGCTCGCGTTCCCCTTGCACCCGGACGAGCACGCTCCGCGACACGCGGCGCCAGCCTGGGCCCTCTGTTGTTGTTGCTTCGCCCTCAGGGTCGCGGCGGCGGCGTCCTTGGCCTCCTGTTTCGCCAGCTCGGCCTCCTTGGCGGCCCGCGCTTGCGCCGCGATCCGCTCGGCGTCCGCGATCCGGGCGCGGGAACGCTTGACGACGCGGCGCACCTCCGCGGCCTCCGCCGTCACCGGGAAGTCGTTCTCAGAGGCGAGCGCCGCGTTGCACTCGCGCATCTCGGTCGCCGCCTCGCAGGCGCGCAGGTCGACGCGGCCCCAGGCCCGGCGTGCCGCGGCCGCGACGAACGGCGCCGGATCGCCCTCGCCCACGGCCTGGCCTTCGACGGTCACCGTCAACGCCTGCACATCACCGCCCGCGAGCAGGCCGCGCGGCAGCTGATCGACCAAATCGGAGTCGAGGCGACCGCGATCGTCCGTCACGCCGACGGCCAGCTCGCGCCCCGACCGCCGGAGACCCACGGTCGCGCCCGCGTAGGGGATACCGCACGCGACGCCCGTCTCGCGCACCTCGGGCTCGCGCGGCCTATCGGAGACCGACTCGTCGGACCCGCTCGCGCGGATGGCATCCACGGCGGAGATGGCCAACAAGACCGCGCCTGCGCCGATCAGGCCGACGCCGATCCCTCGCGCGCCCGAGGGGCCCACGTCGTTGTACGTCCGGGATGTCGTGTCCTTCGGATACACTCTCCGGGCGTCCGAGTAGACGAGGGCGCCGGACAGCGCGAGCCCGCCGCCGGCGACCCCGGCCAGGATGTCGGCCCCCGACGACTGGTTCGTGCGCTCGCGGACTTCGTGGTGCCGCACCACGACCGTCTCTTGCACCTCGCACAGGCGCGTCGCGGCGACGCGGATCCGCGTGCCGTCCTGCTCCACGTCGCCCGCCGCCTGCTTGGTCGGCACGTTCCTGCGCTTCGTCTTGATGGGGGTCTCGGTCGTCTTCGCGGGAGCGTGTCCGATGGTCGCGCACCCCGACACGCCGAGCGCCCCGAGGAGCAGCCACGGCGCGGATCGCCGGCCCATCATCGCGCGGACCCTGCAGGTTTCGCTGAGGAGGCGGGCGCGAACGCTCCTCTCGACGGCGCGACGAGGCCCTTCTCGAGCTTGACGCGCTTGAACGTGACCTCGATCCCCTCGCCGAAGTCGGGGATCCTGATGGTGTCCCCCTCGCCGAACACCACGTGCTTGCGCACCTGCTCCTTGCCCAGAGGCAGCGAGAAGACGCCCCGGTCCAGCTCGTCCGTCGCGATGGCGGGGTCGCCCTCCGCGGTCGTGCCGTCGAAGGAGAAGGCGATCTTCCCGTCCGCGAACTCCAGCTTCGACGACTCGATCGCGAGCCGCTGCGGTCGAGTGACAGAGCGGGAGAATTTCGTCGTCGCGACCTGCCATTGCCCCTCGAGGCGGCGACGCAGCGCCAAGGCGAACGGAGACCTGGGGAGCTTGCACTCCGAAAGCGCCTGGAGCGTCGTCGAGCCGAGCAAGCACGCCTCCGCTTCGGGCGGCAGAACGGCGCCGACGCACGCGCTCTTCGCATACCGCTGCTCGACCTCGAGCTTGAGGCCGAACTGGTCGGGGGGCAGGTCGGCTCCCGTGAACGAGGCGATCTTCGCGGCGATGGCCGCGCAGGCCGCATCGGTCGCGCGCGGGGCGACTATCCACGCCGCGACGTCGGGACCAACGAAGACGGCGAGGCTCTTCTCCGGCAACGGGGATCGCTGAGCGATCGCCTCGAGGATCTTCAGCGTCGCGACCTGATCCTCGGACCTGGTCTCGACGAATTCCTTCAGGAGCTTCACCTCGGTCGGGCGCAGTTGTTCGCGCAGATCGAAGCGAACGACGGCGCCGCTTCGCTTCACCGTCGCGTTCCGCAGCGCGCGCAGGAACGGGTCGAGCGCCGCTTCCCAGAACCGGTCATGGATGTAGGTCGAGGGGGCGCGCGCGAGCTTGATCAGATCCGGCTCGTTGTTCGAGAGGTGCGCGCGCCAGTCGCGCGACAGATCGAGCAGATCCTTCTCGATGTCGCGGGCCGCGGCGTCGTCGCGGGCGACGAGCAGGTAGCTCACGCCGAAGGTCGACGCGCGCGCAAGCACGTCGCGCTCGACCGCCAATCCGCGGAGCTTGGTGTCGACGGATTTGAGGATCGTGTCCTGGCCGGCAGGAAAGCAGCGTTTGACGAAGTCCTCCCGGTGCTCGATCGGCGCAGCGCGCTCGCACACCTCGCGCCAGGGAACGCCCTCGGGGCGCGCCACCACCTCCGTGATGTCGGCGCCGCGCGTCTGCTTGGTCGTCTCCGCGAGGATCTCGACGGTCGTGGTGAGACCCTCGTGGGCGGTAGTGTAGGCCCGCGCGAACGACTCGACGGCCGAGACGTCGCCGAAGACCCACGTCGTCCCGTCGTGAAATGCGGACACCGCACCGTCCGGGCAGTCCTCCTTGCCGCCGAGCGGGCGCTTGCAGAAGCCCGGAAGACCGCTGAAGTTGTGGCGCACGAAACCGGCGTCGGCTGGCGCGTCCGTCATCGTGGACGCCAGCAGGGTCACGAGGTGCGACCTGTCCCCGTCGGCGAAGGCCACGAGCGTCATCGTGGGAGACGTCAGGGACTTCCGCACCGACTCGCCGCAGGACAGCGCATCGCGTAGCGAAGCGGAGGTCGCCATGTCGAGAACGCCGCGCCGCTTGAGGAAGGCGATGTCCTTCCCGCGTGCCTCCGCAAGCAGGCGGGCCACGTCGACGCCCCCGCACGCCGACAGGGCCAGCGCCGACGCGGCGTAGGCTGGCGGCAGATCCGGAAGCTCGTCGAGATCGGCGCGGAGCCGCGTCTCCACCACGCGCGTCGTCCGCGGCGGCAGTCGCTTGGCGAGGACGGGGAGCGCGCGTGCCGGGCGGCGCTCCAGAAACCTATAGGCAACCGCGCCGGCGCCCAAGACGGCCACCGCGACGATCGCGCCGAGGAGTGGCAACCGCAGCGAACGCGCAGGCTTCGCCCGAGCAGGCCCCGGATGCTCGCCGAGCGCGATCGACGGAGCGGTGGCGCGCGCCGGCGGGGGGACCGCCCGTGCGGCGATGCGTAGGAAACTGTCCACGGGCGACCATTCGTCCGAGCCGACGCGTGCGATCACGGAGGTCGCCGGGATGTTCCCGTTCTCGAAGCCTCGACGTACCTGGTCGAGGTTGACCGGCCCCACCTCCGCGCCCGAGGTGACGTCGCGCACCACCCACCCGGTGGCGAGCCAGGGGGCTTCAGACGGTTCAGACGGATCTCCCATTCCTGGGAAGTTTCGGCGTCGCGGAACGCCACGTCAAGCCCGATCTGGCGCGTCTGGGACAGGCTTGGAGGTTTCCTTTCCTGAAAATCTGAGCACCTCGTCGCCACCCGCATGCTCGCCGCCGGCCTCCTCCGCGGGCAAGTGCTTCGTGCGCACGGACGGGCCGTCGAGGCGCCGGACGCGACCGCGCTGGAGGATGCGGTCGACGATGGCCTCGGCGAGATCGTCGTCGTGCACGACGGAGTCCCACGTGGGCTTCGGGTTCTTGTTCGTGGTGAAGACCATCGCGCGTCGGCGGACGTGGCGCTCGTTGACGACGTGCGTCAGGCAGCCCCTCCCAGCGGACGACCTTGGCAGAATGCCAGCCCCCCGTGTATTGGCCACGGGGCTGCGGCTCGAGCTCCGTGTAGGGCTCCAGCCGGCTCCAGCCAGACACAGATGTCGTAGATGTCCTTCACAGCCTCTGCGAGGCGCGCGCGGTCGGCGGCCGCAAACTCGAAGAAGACGCCTCCGCGGTCGTTGGCTCGCGACATGTAGTAGCTGCTGGAGCTGAGCTTCCCGCTCGCGCGGAAGGCGGCGAG
>JADLFU010000167.1 GCA_020849655.1 Polyangiaceae bacterium
AGTCGATCCCGAGGTCCGCCTCCAGCTCCATCGTCGGCGCCAGCATCTCCCGCGGATACCCCGTCTTCTCCGCCACGATCGCCAGCATCAGCCCCTCGAGATCCACGCTCGGCGACGCGACCGGCGTCGGGGTGGCGAGCGGCGGCGCGGGCGCGGCGACGGGCGCAGGCGCAGGCGCGGCGACGGGCGCGGACACGCTCACGCGCGCGGCCACAGTCGTCGGCACGTCGACTGGCGGCGCGGCGACAGGCGGGGCAGCGACGGCGGCGACGGGCGCGATCGCTCCCCCGCCCAGCAGGGCGCCGAGCCCGGCGAGCGACGCCTCCGACGTCCTCAGGAACGCCATGTGGCTGTCAGCCATCGCGCGCTGGTACGCCGCGTGCGCCTCGGCGGTCTGGCGCTGCGCCTCCTGATACGCCTGCACCCAGGCGGTCTCGACGGCGCTCGACCCTGTGACCGCAGCCTGCGGCGCGGCCGCGACGACCGGCGCTGCCCGGACCGAGCCCCCGGGGGCTGGCTGCTGAGGCGCCACGGCCTCCGGCGAGGCGGACGCGCTCACGACCTCGCGCGCGACGGCGCGCGGCGGGTTCGGCGGCAGCTTCCCCGAGGCCCCGGACGCGGGCGGATACGGCTTGCCGTAGTTGCTGCCGTTGATGGGCATCACCATCGCGGGCTTCTTCTTCGCCGGCGCCGAGGCGAGCGGCGCGTCACCGGTCCAGAGCGCGTCGAACCTCAGCTGCACGCCGAGCACCGACAGCCGCGCGAGCGCGTCGAGGAGCGCGACGACGCCGTGCTTGCCCTTGCGATCGACGGAGAGCGCCGCGTGCGGGCGCCCCGCGAGCGTGCGGCTCGCGAGCTCGCTCAGCACCGCGCCCGCGCCGACCTCGACGAACGTGCGGACGCCGCGCGCGTACATCGCCTCGATCTGATCCACGAACCTCACAGGCTGCGCGAGCTGCTCGGCGAGCCGGGCGCGGACGGCGTCCGGCGCCGCGGGGTAGACCGACGCGTCACGCGTCGCGACGACGTCGAGCGTGGGCGTAGCGACGGGCACGCCGCGCAGGAATTCGAGGAAAGGCGCGGCCGACGGCGCGACGAGCGGGCTGTGGAACCCCGTCGCGACCGGCAGTCGCTTGCTCTGGATGCCCGCCGCCGACAGCGATCGCTCCGCCTGCTCGATCGCGTCGAGCGCGCCCGAGAGCACGACCTGGGTCGGCGAGTTGTGGTTCGCGACGACCACGGCGCAGCCCGATCCCGACAGCCACGCCTCGATCTCCGGGAGCGGCTTCGACACCGCGAGCATGCCGCCCGGCGTCGCCGAGGCGTCGCGCATCAGCTCGCCTCGACGACGGGCGACCGCGACCAGCGACGCCGCGTCGAGCGCGCCCGCCGCCGCGAGCGCCGACACCTCGCCGAAGCTGTGCCCCGCGGCGCACGTCGCCGTGAGCCCGAGCGCGCGGAGGAGCCGCAGCGCCGCCAGGCTGGTGACGCCGAGCGCCGGCTGCGTCCACTCGGTCGCCGTTAGGCGCGCCGCCTGTGCCGCGCGCGCGTCGTCGTCGAAGACCGGCCGCGGGAACACGATCTCGTGCAGCGCGACCCCGTCGAAGCGCGTCGCCGCGGCCTCGTCCCACGCGCCGCGCGCCTCGGCGAACGTCATCGCGAGATCGCGACCCATGCCGACGTACTGGCTCCCCTGCCCGGGGAAGAGCAGCCCGACGTCCCCAGGCGCGGCCGCCTCGGGCGAGTAGTGCACGCCGGTCGGCGTCGAGAGCGCGGCGCCCGGGGACGCCGAGATCGCGGCCGCTGCCTGCTCGAGCTTCGCGCGCAGGTCCGTCGCGTCGGCCGCGACGATCGCGAGGCGCGCGGGCGCCGACGCCGAGAACGCCCCCTGCGACTCGCGTGCGATCTCGCCGAGCGCGCGCGACGACGACGCGAGCTCACGGCACCGCGCCACGAGCTCCGCCGGCGTCCCCGAGAGCGTGACGAGCTCGGCCGGCATCGCGCGGAGCCGGTGCGCGGGCGTGGCCTTCCCATCGGCGCGCGGGACGAACTCCTCGAGCGCGACGTGGAAGTTCGATCCGCCGAACCCGAAGCTCGACACCGACGCCCGCCGCGGGTGCGACGCGTCGCGGATCCACGGGCGCGCCTCGGTGTTGAGGTAGAACGGGCTCGCCTCGACCTCGAGCTTCGGGTTCGGGCGCGCGACCTTGATCGTCGGCGGCAGCACCTTGTGGTGCAGCGCCATCACCGCCTTGAAGAGCCCCGCCGCGCCGGCGGTCGCCTTCGTGTGCCCGATCTGCGACTTCACCGAGCCGAGCGCGCACCACTGCCGGTCTGCGCGGCCCGACTCGTCGAACGCGATGCGCAGCCCCTCGAACTCGGCGACGTCGCCCGCCTTCGTGCCCGTGCCGTGCGCCTCCACCAGCTCGACCGTCGCCGGCGAGAACCCCGCGACCTCGTACGCGCGACGCAGGGCCCTCGCCTGCCCCTCCGGCAGCGGCGCGTACACGCTCTTGCTGCGCCCGTCGGAGGCCGAGCCGATCCCGCGAATGACGGCGTACACGCGGTCGCCGTCGCGTTCGGCGTCGTCGAGGCGCTTCAGCGCGAGCATCGCGAGGCCCTCGCCGAGCAGCGTGCCGTCGGCCGCGTCGGAGAACGGCCGGCAGTCGCCCGTCGGCGACAACGCGGGCGTCTTGCTGAAGCACATGTACATGAAGATGTCGTTCATCGTGTCGACGCCGCCGACGATCACGAGATCGCTCTGCCCGAGCGCGAGCTCGTTGACGCCCATCGACAGCGCCGCGAGCGAGCTCGCGCACGCGGCGTCCGTCACCGCGTTCGTGCCGCGCAGATCGAACCGGTTCGCGATGCGCCCGGCGACGACGTTGCCGAGCAGCCCGGGGAACGACGACTCCTGCCAGGGCACGTACTGCGCGGCGATCTTGTCGCAGATCGCCTGCGCCTCCGCCTCGGGCACGCCGCTCGCCCGCAGGCCCTGCAGCCACGCGGGCCGCTGCAGCCGGCTCACCATCGTCCCGAGGAGCTCCTGGCCCGAGGTGACGCCGAGCACGACGCTCATCCGCTCGCGATCCATCGACGCGAACTGCCCGCCGCTCGCGTCCTCGAGCACGCGCTGCGCGACGATGAGCGCGAGGATCTGCGCGGTGTCCGTCGCCGGCACGATGCTCGGCGGCACGCCGAACTCCATCGGGTCGAAGTCGACGCTCGAGAGGAACGCCCCGCGCTTGCTGTAGGTCTTGTCGGGCGCCGACGGGTTCGGATCGTAGTAGTCGTCGACGAGCCAGTGCGACGCCGGCACGTCGGTGACGAGGTCGCGCCCGGCGAGGATGTCAGACCAGAACCCGCGAGCGTCGCTCGAACCGGGGAAGAGCGCGCTGGCGCCGACGACTGCGATGGGGACGTGCGAACGACGAGCCTCGGACATGGATCGACCTCAGAGAGATGGGGCGCCAGCGGGGCGTCGCGCCGGGGGACGGGCGACGGGCGCGCAGGCGCGCGACGCTTATCAGGTCGCGCTCCGCCCTTCTGTCTGGAACCTGTCACGAAACCTCGACGCCGTGTGTCAGGCGCACGCCAGCAACCGCCTGTGATCCTCTGGTCATGGACGGAGGCGGCCGGCGCGCCGTCGAGCACGGCGCGGCCCGCGCGCCTTGCCGGGCTGGATCGGCGGCCTCACGCTTGCATCACGGTCACGACGTGCCTCCGTCCCTCCCGCCCCTCGGTTCGCTGCGCCCGGCGCCGCCGGTCGAGCCGGGTGTGCGCGAGTCCCTGTTGATCCTGTCGGACGTGCACCTCGGGAGCGATCTGAACGCGCACGCGCGCGCCGTCGACCTCGAGCGACGCTCCCCGCTCGACCGCGATCTCGTCGATCTGGTCCGCCACTACCGCGCCGAGAAGCCGCCGCCGCCCGGCGCGCGCCGCGAGCGGTGGCGCCTCGTGCTCGCGGGCGACTTCATCGACTTCATCGGGATGTCGGTCCACCCGGACGGCGCGACGCTCGAGACGCCGCTCGACGACGAGGAGCGCGCGCACGGGCTCGGCAGCGCCTCCGACCACGCCCGGCTGAAGCTCGCGCTCGTCGCGCGCCGGCACGCGCGCATCTTCGACGAGCTGGGCGCGTTCCTCGCCGACGGGCACGCGATCACGTTCATCCACGGCAACCACGACCCGGAGCTGCAGTGGGCCTCGGTGCAGCGCGGCCTCCGCGAGGTGCTCCGCGCGAGCGCGGCGTCGGTGGGGCACGTCGGCGAGCTCGACGCGCGCGTCGACTTCCAGCCGTGGTTCTTCCACGTCGACGGCGTGGCCTACGTCGAGCACGGTCACCAGTACGACACGATGTGCGCCACGGAGCGCGTGCTCTCGCCCCGCTCCCCGCTCGATCCGCGGCGCATGGCGCGCGGCTTCACGGACGTCCTGCTCCGCACGGTCGTCCGCCCCACGCGGGGGCTGCGCGAGCACGGCCACGACCGGATGCGCCTCGTCGACTACCTCGCGTTCGCGGCGCGGCTCGGCGTCACTGGCATGCTCGCGCTCGGCGGGCGGTTCGTCGCCGCGATCGTCGCCTTGCTCCGCCTGCAGCGCGCGCACCTCGGCGGGGCGGCGAGGGCGATCCGCGAGGAGCACGAGCGGCGCATGGAAGCGCTCTCCGCCGCGACCCGCGTCGGCCTCGACAAGCTGCGCGCACTCGCCGCGCTGCAGGCGCCGCCGATCACCCGCTCGGCGCGCGGCGTCCTCGGGAGCTTGATGGTCGACTCGCTGCTGCTGCATGCCGTGGGCGCCGTCGCCACCGCCGTGCTCATCGCGCTCGCGGCCTGGCACCCCTCTCGCGGCGCGTGGGCGCTCGCGCTGCCGGCGATGGTCGCCGCGTGGGTGGGCCTGCACGCGAGCTTCGCGCGGGCTCGCACCATCGACCCCACCGCCGCGCTGGCCGAGCGGGCCCACCACCTGGCGCGCCTGTTCCCCACGACTGCGTTCGTCGTCATGGGGCACACGCACGTGCCGACCACGCAGCCCATCGCGCACACGGCGGCGACGTACGTGAACCTCGGCTCGTGGGCGGAGGAGGCCGCGGGCGCCGACGACGCCGGGACGCACGACGCCGCGCGGACGCACCTCGTCATCCAGCGCGGCGACGCGGGGCCGACGGCCGAGCTGCGCGCGTGGGATCCTGCCCTCCGCGCGCCGCGCCGCTACGACGCCGGCTGACGGGCGCTCACGCGAGGCGACGAGGCGCGAAGCGAAACGCCTCGGCCGGCACCGCGACGCCGTACGTCCGCAGCTGCTGCGCGCGGGTGACGACCGCGGCGCCCTCGAGGAGGTTGCGCGCGATCTGCACGACGCCGCGCTCGCGCGGCTCGGCGAGGAAGGAGCCCGCCGTCCAGCGGTTGAACGCGCCCATCGCGGGACCGCACCAGATCTGGAAATCGGTGACGCGCGCGCGCTCGCCGTCGATCGCCCACTTGCTCGCCTTGCCGAGGTACCAGCGGAACACGAGGGCCATCCTGTGCTTCGGATCCGCCTCCGCCTTCGCGACCTCGCCGGCGTCACGGCGCGACCAGAACGCGCGCGTGTCGGCCCAGATCTCGTCGAAGGTCGCGCGCAAGACGTCACGCTCCAGCCGCGCGCGCAGCTCGGCGGGGATCGCCTCGAGCGAGGCGTGCGAGACGTACACGTCGTAGAGCTTCGACGCGCGGCTCGCGAACATCGTCCCGCGCCGCAGCACCTGCACCTGCACGCCGAGCTCGAACATGTCGGCGGCCGGCGCCATCGTCACGTCGGGGACGTCGGCCTTCGCGAGCAGCGCCTTCGCGTCGTCGGAGAGGCCGGCCTCGACCGCCGCCTGGTTCACCGAGCCCGTGACGACGTACGCGGCGCCGAGCGCGAACGCCGCCGCGACCGCCGCGGGCGTACCGAGGCCGCCAGCCGCGCCCACGCGCACCGGGGTCTGGTAGCCGTGCCTGGCGACCAGCTCGTCGCGCAGCGCGGCGATGGTGGGGAACAGCGCCGGCAGGGCCTGGTTGTCCGTGTGCCCGCCGCTGTCGGCCTCCACCGTCACGTCGTCGGCGATCGGCACCCGCCGCGCGAGCTCGGCCTCCGCGTGCGTCACGTGCCCCGCCGCGACGAGGCCGCGCAAGAGCTCGTCGGGCGCCGGCGAGAGGAACCTCGTCGCGACCTCCGCGCGCGAGATCTTCGCGAACACCTGCCGCGCCCTCCACACGCGGCCCGACCCGTCGACGGTCAGCCCCGCGACGGCGCACCGCACGACCGCGGGCGTCAGGCTCATGAACGCCGACGCCGACACGCGCGGCACGCCGCGCTCGATCATCAGCGCCGCGGCGGCGTCCTCGAGCGCGGGCTCGTTCGGCGAGTGGATGAGGTTCACCCCCCACGGCGCGCGGTCCCCGAGCGTCGAGACCAGCTCCTCCACCGCCTCGCGCACGCGCGGCAGCCCGAGCCCCGCCGCGCCGAAGAAGCCGAGCAGCTCCGCGCGCGCCAGCTCGATCACCATGCGCGTGGTCGCGATGCCGTTCGCCATCTCGCCGGCCACGTAGGGGAACCTCACGCCGTGCACCTCGCCGAACGATCGTTCGCCGAGCCACTCGGGGAACAGCGCCGGCAGCGTCGCCATCAGATCGTGATCGCCGCCTCCCGGCCCGGGCACGACCTCCCCCGCGCGCGTGACGCCGAGGCGCCCGGTGTCGCGCTCGCGGACGACGTGGACGGGCGAGCGCACCTCGGCGATCGCCTCGACCAGCGCGACGCCGCTCGTGGCGGCCTTGCCTGCGCCGAGGCGCAGCCCTGCGACGGGAGAGATCGACGACGAGGCGTGGCTCATGGGGCGCGCCCCTTACCACGCGCGGGCCGACGAGGGTCAGCCCGCCTCGGCCGCCGCCTCCGCCGCGAGGAACCCGAAGCACATCGCCGG
>JADLFU010000168.1 GCA_020849655.1 Polyangiaceae bacterium
CCGCGGAGGACTCGCCGCCGGCGCCCGCGGAGGACTTGCCGCCGGCGCCCGCCGAGGGCTTGCCGCCGGCGCCCGCGGACGTGCCCGTGCCCGCGGAGGACTTGCCGCTCGCGCCGCCCGTCGAGGCGCCGCCCGCACCTGCGACGGGGAGGACCACCCCGCCTCCCCAGCCGCGGGCATCGTCCGAGGGGCTCGGCTGCTCGTCGCTCGCGCCGGAGCACGCGGCCATGAGCGCCAGGCTGGTCACTGCGAAGGATCGGATCGACATGGTGTGGGGTCCTCTCTCGGGCGACGTCGCGTCGCATCGAGACGAGGTGCACGGCGCGTGCCGAGCAGGTGACCGCGAAATTGCTGAAATCGTCGACGAAATGGCCCCGATCTCGGCGTTCATCCGCCTGATCGAACCGATCGCGGCGACAGCGTGCGACACCGTGCGACAGCGTGCGCAGGGGCACGGCGCGGTCGAGTCGCCGGCGCGCGCCGCGTGAGCCCGCCGGACAGTCGTACTATGCTCGGCCGACGAGATGGCGGGCACGCCGAGCGACGACGCATTCCTCGGGGTCGACCTGCCCGGCGGCATCCGGCTCGTGTCGCTCATCGGCAGGGGCGCGACGGCGCGCGTGTACGAGGGGTTCCAGGCCGAGCTCGAGCGGCGCGTCGCCGTGAAGGTGCTCGATCCGTCGCTCGCGAAGGACGCGACCATGGTGCGGAGGTTCCGCCGCGAGTCGCGGGTCGCGGCGTCGATCCTCCACCCGCACGTCGTGTCAGTCTTGTTCCTGACGACGCTGCCCGACGAGACCCCGGCGATGGTGCTCGAGCTGCTGGACGGCGAGACGCTCACCGCGTCGCGCGTGGCGGCCGGCGGCTCGATGCCGCTCGACCGCGCGCTGCGGATCGCGCTCTCGATCGCGGACGCCGTCGGCGAGGGGCACGATCAGGGCGTCGTGCACCGCGACCTGAAGCCCGACAACGTGCTGCTCGTGCGGCGTGGGCGCGACCGCGACTACGTGAAGGTGCTCGATTTCGGGCTCGCGCGCGTCGTGCCGGAGGCCGAGGGGCTCACGCGCCAGGGGCAGGTGTTCGGCACGCCTCGGTACATGTCGCCGGAGGCCGCGCAGGGGCTGCCGGTCGGGCCCGCGGGGGACGTCTACTCGATCGCGGTCGTGCTGTTCGAGCTGCTCGCGGGGCGCGCGCCCTTCGAGTCCGACAGCGCCGTCGGGTACCTCCTCGCCCACACGAGCCAGCGCCCCCCCGGCCTCGCCGAGCTCGCGCCGGAGGTGCCCGCGGCGATCGCGGCCGTCGTCGACCGCGCGCTCTCGAAGTCACCGGCGGACAGGCCCGCGGACGCGCGCGCGCTCGGGGGCGAGCTGGTCGCGGCGCTCCGCGCGAGCGACGTCGACGAGCGACGCGCGCTGTCGTTCCGCACGGCGGCGTCCCTCCGCGCGGCCTCGCAGCTCCGCCAGGGCGCGCCCACCCTCGCGCACGCCGGCGCGTCGGGCACGCTCGCGGAGCCCGCCGCGGTCGCGCCCTCCACGCCGCCTCCGCCGTCGGTCGCGACGAAGACGCTGGCGGACCACGAAGGGTTCGGGCCCGCCATCCCTCCGCTCGCGCCGACCACCGTCTCTCCGATCGCGGTCGGCGCCGACGAGCAGCCCACCCGCCGCCTGCCGGTCGAGCCGCTCGACGCGCCCGAGCCGGTGTCCGAGGACGGGGCGCCTCGCCCTCCTCTCTGGCGCACGATCTTGCTCGTCGCGGCGTGCTTCATCATCGGCGCGGGCGGGGCGACGCTCGGGGCGACGCGGCTCGGGCTCGTCGCCCCGGCGAAGGCGCCGCTCTCGCGCGCGGACGCGCTGTACGCCGAGGCGAGCGAGGCGCTCGCGCGCCGGGACTGGGACACGCCTGCGCAGCGCTGCGTGCGAGACCTCGTGATCCGCGCGCGCGCCGAGCACCCCGGCGATCCCCGCTTCGACGAGCTCGGGCGCCGCGCGTCGCTGGAGTTGACTGCGCTCGCCGCCGCGTCGAGACAGGCGGGCGAGGCGAGCGAGGCCGAGCGCCAGGTGCGCGCGGCGCTCGCGATCGATCCTTCGAACTCGGTCGCCGCCTCGATGCTCCGCGATCTCACCCGCATCCCGACCTTGACGACGAGCGCCGAGCCTCCGAAGCCGAAGCCGCGGCCCGAGCCCGCCCGCGGCGAGCCTCACCCCTCCGCGGCGCCGTCGGGATCGGCGGAGGCGCCGCGGTGGCTCTGAGCAGGGATTTCGGGGCCCCTTCGTCTCGTGCGCCGGATTCCATGCTGACCGCGCGAGCAGCGCTCATCGTGTCGCTGGGCGCGGCGTCGGCGTGCCTGCCCGCGATCGCGCTCGCCGACGAGCACACCGAGCGCCGCGCGACCCACGCGACGGGCGACGCGAAGGCCGCCTACGATCTCGATCGCCCGCACTCCCACGTCGAGCTCGGGGTGGGCGTGCTGACGCTGCCGAGCGCGCACCTCTGCATCACCACCGAGTGCACGAGCACCGATCTCACGCTGCTGCTGGAGCTCCGGCACGTGTTCATGTTCAACCGCCGCTTCGGGCTCGAGGCAGGGGTCGCCTGGGGGTTCCGGCCCGTGACCGCCGAGGCGAACCTCCACGCGCCGGACGGCGAGGTCATCGAGCGCCGCCACAGCCGCAACTACTTCATGGTGTCGGGCGGCGCGCGCTACTACCCGATCACCTCGCCCGGGTTCTTGCTGTGGACGGGCGCGAAGGCGGGCGTCGTCGTCGCGTCCGACCGGTACGCGTCCCCCGACCGCGGCGAGTCGATCCTCGGGCCGCGCTCGACGGTGATCCGGAGCGAGGGCGTGATGGGCGGGCTCGCGCTCGGGGCCGACTGGCCGCTCCGCACGAACTGGCTCCTCGGGGTGTGGACGACGCAGATGCTCTGGAATTTCCCGGGGCAGCGCGCCTGCGCGCAGACGCGCGAGTGCGCGAGCGTGGGAGGCACGCTGTACAGCTTCGAGGCGGGGCTCGCCGTCACGTACCGCGTCCACCTGTGAGCCCGGCGTCGATGAAATCCATGTTCAGAGATGACAGAGATCAAGTCTCGCGTCAGGATGCCGGGCCATGGGTCTCGCCGAAGGCCAGGTCATCGAGGGCAAGTATTCGATCGTCCGCATGATCGGCGAGGGCGGCATGGGCGCGGTGTACGAGGGCGAGAACCTCCGCATCCGCCGCAAGGTCGCCATCAAGGTGCTGCACGCGGGCGTCGCCGAGAGCACCGACGCGGTCAGCAGGTTCCAGCGCGAGGCGCAGGCGGCCGGGCAGATCGGCTCCGACCACATCGTCGAGGTCATCGACCTCGGCGTGCTCCCGGACGGCGACTACTTCATGGTGATGGAGTTCCTGCAGGGCGAGTCGCTCGGCGCGCGCCTCGAGCGCAAGGGGCGCCTGGGCCCGCGCGAGCTCGCGCCGGTCGCGCTGCAGCTGCTCGAGGGGCTCTCGCGCGCGCACGGCGCCGGCATCATCCACCGCGACCTGAAGCCCGACAACGTGTGGCTCGTCAGCCACAAGGCGGGCGTCGCCGACTTCGTGAAGATCCTCGATTTCGGCATCTCGAAGTTCAGCCCCGTGGGCGGCGGCGAGCAGATGAGCATGACCCGCACCGGCTCGGTGATGGGCACGCCGTACTACCTCTCCCCCGAGCAGGCGAAGGGCGGCCGCGGCGTCGATCAGCGCAGCGACATCTACGCGGTCGGCGTCATCCTCTACCAGTGCGTCGCCGGGCGCGTGCCCTACGACGCCGAGACCTTCAACGAGCTGCTGTTCAAGATCGTGCTCGAGGCGCCGCCCGAGCTGCGCGAGATCGCCCCCGACGTCGACGCCGCGTTCGCCGCGATCGTCGCGAAGGCCATGGCCCGCGAGCCGGCGCACAGGTTCCAGTCCTGCGCGGAGATGGCCGAGGCGATGGCCGAGTGGTCGGGGGTGCAGCTCGGCGCGCCCGCGAGCTTCGTCAGCGACTCGACCACCGCGGCGCGCGCGGCGGCGTACGGCGCGCCGCTCGTCGCCGGGGCCGGCTCGCCGCCGATGCACGACTCCCACACGCCCGCGCCCTTCTCGAGCACGGGGCCGGGCCCGGCGCCCGCCGCCGAGAAGAAGCGCGGCGGCGCCGTGATCGCGCTCGCGGCGCTCGGCGCGACGGCGGCGATCGGCGTGGTGGCTGCGCTCGCGCTGTCCGGCCAGCCCGCGCCGAGCCCGCAGGCGCCCGCCGCAGCAGCGCACGCCAGCGCCGACCAGCCTGCCGCGTCGGTGACCCACCCGGCCCCGTCCGCCGAGCCCGCGACCTCCTCCGAGCCTGTGAAGGCCGCCGAGCCCGCGGCCTCCGTCGCGCCGCCGCGCGAGGACGCCCCCGCCGCCGATCCGAAGGCTCCGCGGCCGAAGGCAGGAGACACCGGCGCGAAGGGGCACAAGGGGCCGGCGCCCGCCGATCCGAAGGGCGCGCCCGCCGGCGTCGGGACGGTCAAGGGTCGCGTGTTCCGCGACACGCTGTAAGCCGCGACGACGACGCGCGTTCTCGGGGCCATGCGCCTCTCCCACCTCCGCGCCCGCCTCGGCGGCGCCACGCTCCTGCTCGCGCTGCTCGCGCCCCTCGCCGGCTGCGCGTCGACGACCAGCTACGTGAAGTCCGACGCGACCCTGGGCCGCGTGGTCGTGTACCGCAACGGCGTCGCGTACTTCGAGCGCACCGCCGTCGTGGAGGGCGACACCCTGCGGCTCCGCGTCCCGGCCGACAAGGTCGACGACTTCCTGAAGTCGCTCACCGTCACCGACGCGACGACCGGCGAGCCCGCGCCCGTCTCCTACCCGACGGACCTGCCCCGCGCGCACGACGGCCTCATCGACATGGACATCCGCCTCGGCGGCAAGGGGCCCCACAAGCTGCGGCTCTCGTACGTGACCGAGGCGCCGTCGTGGAAGCCGAGCTACCGCGTCACCCTCTCGCCGACCGGCAAGGTCAAGCTCGAGGCGTGGGCCATCGTCGACAACACGTCCGGCGAGGACTGGCGCGCGGTGAAGCTCGGGGTCGGATCGAGCTCGGCGCTGTCGTTCCGGTTCGACCTGCACGGCATCCGCGTCGTCGAGCGCGAGACGCTCCGGTCGAACGATCTGTTCGCGCACGCGCCTCCGTCGGGCGGCGCGGTGCACGGCGAGCAACCGCCTGCGCGCCGCGTGCTCGCGGAGCTCTCCGAGCGCGCGCTGCGCACCGAGGTCGGGGTCGAGGAGGAGAAGCCCAGGACGGCGTCGCGGGCCGCGCCGAAGAAGGAGGCCACGGCCTCGATCGCGAGGCCGGCCGATCACCTCGCGGGCGCGGGCGTGGGCCGCGGTCACGGCGCCGTCGCGGCGGCCCAGCCGGCGCCGCCTCCTCCTCCCAAGGACGCCGAGGCCGAGCGGGTCGTGTCGCTCGCGAGCACGCTGCGCGCGACGAAGGGCTCGGTCGTGATCGAGGGGTTCGCCGACGAGGCGGACGGCGACAAGATGGCGGCGTCGCTCGAGCGCGCCAACCGCGCCCGCGATCAGCTGCTGCGCCAGGGCGTCTCACCGGCGCAGATCGTCGCCGTCGGGCGCGGCGAGGCCGCGGGCAAGAAGGGCGGCGTCCGCGTCGTCGAGGCGCCGCGCGCCGAGCGCCCCGCCGCGGACGCGTCGGCGCAGCAGGCGAGCGAGCCGGCGTCGCCGATCGGCACCTCGCACTTCGAGTCGGGCGCGCCGATGACGGTCGAGCGCGGCAGCTCGGCGATGATCTCCATCCTCGCCTCGGAGGCGGACGGCGAGATCGTCTACCTGTATGACGCGGAGGGCGCGCGCGGCGACGCGCGGTTCCCCTTCCGCAGCGTGCGGCTGCGCAACCCGACGGGCTCCGCGCTCGACACCGGCCCGGTCACGGTCTTCGGTGAGGGGCGCTTCGTCGGCGAGGGGATGGCCGACCCGATCCCCGCGGGCGCCGTCGCGTTCGTGCCCTTCGCGCTCGACAGGCAGGTCGTCGTCGACAAGAAGGTCGACGAGAGCGACCGCATCCAGCGCATCCTGACCGTGCAGCGCGGCGTGTTCCACACCGAGCTCCGCCACTCGAAGAAGAGCGTCCTGTCGCTGACCAACCGGCTCGCCGAGAAGGTCGTCGTCTACGTGAAGCACGCCCCGCCGCGCGGGTACTCGATCGTCGGCGACGCGAAGCCGTCCGAGCGCCTGGGCGAGGCGCAGCTGTTCCGCGTCGAGGTGCCCGCGAGCGGCAAGACCGACCTCGTGATCGAGGAGGCGACGCCGGTGTTCCGCACGACGGATCTGCGCTCGCCCGAGGGGCTCGAGCTCATCCGCGTGCACGTCTCCGGGCTCGCGGCGGAGGATCCGCTGAGGCGGCGCGTCGACGAGCTCGTGAAGCTGCACACCGAGATGGCGAACGTCGAGCAGCGGATCGCGTCGCAGCGCGAGCAGCTCGCGGAGATGCGCGCGCGCCTCGACGAGCTGCACGCCCAGGTGGTCACGCTGCGCGCGGTGCGCACGACGGGTCCGCAGCTCCTCTCGCACCTCGAGAAGAAGCTGCAGGAGGTGAGCGAGCGCGTGTCGAAGGCCACGGTCGAGCTCGTGTCGCTGCAGGAGCGCCTGATGGTGGCGAAGGTGAGGTTCCAGGACGGCGTCGCGGAGCTGAGCCAGGACCGCAAGGATCCGCCTGCCTGAGCGCCGATTTGCCTGCGCGGGCGGGCGCCGATGAGGCAGCATCGCGGCCGGACATGTCGTCGTTCTCCTTCCCCGAGCCGCCCGCCGCCATCCCGCCGACCCCGCTCGACGAGGTCGATCGCGAGGTCGCCCGCGTGGCCGCGCACAAGGACGCGTGGATCTCGGTCGATCTCGCCGCCCGCATCGCGCTCTTGCGCGCGTGCAGCGCCGGCGTGGCCGAGGTCGCCGAGGCGTGGGTCGCGGACGGCTGCAAGCGCAAGGGCATCCGCGCGGGCGACACGCTCGAGGGCGAGGAGTGGCTCGCCGGGCCGATGACCACGGCGCGCAACCTGCGCCTGCTCATCGACGCGCTCTCGCACGGGGGCGCGCCGCCCCTGCCCGCGCGCCACACGCGCCCCGACGGGCAGGAGGTCGTGCGCGTCTTCCCTGGCGGCCTGCAGGACAAGATCATGTTCGGCGGCCTGACGGCCGACGTGTGGATCGAGCCCGGCAAGCCCGCGTCGCAGGGCCGTATCTACCGCGAGCGCTCGACCAGGGGGAAGGTCGCGCTCGTGCTCGGGGCGGGCAACGTCTCGTCGATCCCGCCGATGGACGTGCTGACAAAATTGTTCATGGAGGACGAGGTCTGCGTCCTGAAGATGAACCCGGTGAACGCGGACGTCGGCCCGCACCTCGCGCGGGCGTTCAAGCCGCTCATCGACGCGGGCTACCTCGCGATCGTGTACGGCGGCGCGGAGGTCGGCGCGCACCTCGCCGCGCACCCCGCGATCGACACGCTGCACGTCACCGGCTCCGACCGCACCTACGACGCCATCGTCTGGGGCACCGACGCCGACGAGGTCGCGCGCCGCAAGGCGACCGGGGAGCGCAAGAACCCGCGGCCGTTCACCGCGGAGCTCGGCTGCGTGACGCCGGTGCTCGTGACGCCGGGCGCGTGGACGGCGGCCGAGCTCGACTACCAGGCGCGGCACGTGGCGGCGATGGTCGCGCAGAACGCGAGCTTCAACTGCAACGCCGCGAAGGCGCTCGTGGTCGCCGAGGGCTGGGCGCAGCGCGACGCGTTCCTGCGCCTCGTCGAGGACAAGCTCCGCGCGGCGCCCGCGCGCAAGGCGTACTACCCGGGCGCGCAGGATCGCTACCAGTCCTTCCTCGATCGCTACCCGCAGGCGCGACCGCTCGGCCCGCGCGGCGACGACGTCGTGCCGTGGACGATCATCCCCGACGTGCCCCCCGAGAAGGGCGAATTCGGCCTCACGAGCGAGGCCTTCTGCGGCGTCCTGTCGGTGGTCACGCTGCCCGCGAGGGACGCGGGCGAGTTCCTCGAGCAGGGGGTCGCGTTCGCGAACGACACCGCGTGGGGCACGCTGTCGATGACGCTGCTCATCGACGACGCGCCGGCGAAGGCGCGCGCCGCGGAGCTCGATCGCGCGATCGCCGCGCTGCGCTTCGGCGGCATCGGCGTCAACGTGTGGCCCGGGCTCATCTACGGGCTCGTCGTCACGCCGTGGGGGGCGTTCCCCGGCCACACGCCGGAGGACATCCAGAGCGGCACGGGCTGGGTGCACAACTCGCTCCTGCTCGATCACCCGCAGAAATCGGTCGTGCGCGCGCCGTTCGTCATCAAGCCGACGCCAGCGTGGTTCTCCGACCACAAGACGCTGCGCGACCTCGGGCGGCGCCTGACGGCCTTCGAGCAGACGGGCGGGTGGGGCAGGCTCGTCGGCGTCGCGGTGGCCGCGCTCCGCGGCTGACGCTCACTTCGCCCGAGCCGCGGGCTTCGCCGCCCGGCCGAGCGCGCTCTCGCGGTCGCCGCGCTGCCACGGGTACTTGATGCGCGAGTGGTAGACGTTGACGAGCGTGTCGCCCATGCGCACCGCGAGCGAGCGGAGATCTTCCATCGACAGCCCGCTCTCGTCGAGCTGCCCCGCGCGCAGCTTCGTGACGATGATCCGGTCGATCATCTGCTCGTACTTCGCGCGCTCCGGCGGATCGATCGTGCGGCTCGCGGCCTCGATCGAGTCGACGAGCATCAGGATGGCCGTCTCCTTCGTCTGCGGCTTCATCCCGGGGTAGCGGAAGTCGTCCTCGGTGTAGCCGTGCGGGTTGCCCTGCTCCTTCGCCTTGTGGAAGAAGTACTCGACGGCCTGCGTGCCGTGGTGCGTGTAGCAGAACTCGACGACCGGCTCGGGGATGCCGCCCTCCCGCAGGATGCGCGTGCCCTCGGTGACGTGCCGCCGGATGATGACCGCGCTCTCCATCGGATCGAGCGCCTCGTGCGGGCTCTTCTCCTCGTGCTCGAGGTTCTCGATGAAGTGCTTCGGCGTCAGGGTCTTGCCGAGGTCGTGGTAGTAGGCGCCCGCGCGGGTGAGCAGCGCGTCGGCGCCGATCGCGCTCGCCGCGGCCTCCGCGAGGTTCGCCATCGCGCGCGCGTGCGCCCACGAGCCCGGCGCCTCGCTGGCCATCTTCTGCAGGAGCGGCTGCTCGAGATCGGTGAGCCAGAGCAGCTGGTCGCGCGAGACGTGGCCGAGCACGCGCGCCGCCGGCTCGCGCAGCAGGTTCGCGAGCACGCCCGCGAGCAGGCCGCCGCCGACGCACGAGAGCAGCGTCGAGTCGACGCCGCGCGCGAGATCGCCCCGGACGTCGAACGCGCCCTCCAGCACGACGCCGACCGCGACGTAGAGCGGCACCGACGAGCAGCCCGCGAAGAACCCCGCCGTCACCATCTGCTGCGGGCGCTTCACGCTGAAGAACAGCACGCTCGCCGCCATCCCGCGGAAGAGGAGCAGCGTGAGGAACAGGATGTCGTAGCGGAGCAAGGACGCCGCGACGAACGCGAGCACGACGTTGACGAGGAACGCCGTCCGGCGGTCGAACGACAGCGCCACCCACAGGGGCGCCGCCGCGACCGGCACGTAGCCCTCCGGCAGCGCGGTGTAGAGCAAGAGGGCCTTCTCGAGCGCGAGGACGCCGAGCATGATCGTGAAGAGCCCGACCTGCGTGCGCATGAGCTTCACGCGGTTCTGGCCGAAGCGCCGCAGGTACGCCGTCAGCGCGAGCCCCATGCCGAAGTTCACCGCGAACTCGGCGGCGACGCGCAGCGGCCGGCCCGGGCGGCGCAGGCTCTCGTGCGCGAAGACGGCGCGGTGATCGTTGTTGGCCTCGGAGAGCACCGTCCCGCGCGGCACGATGATGCGCGCGTGCTCGTAGCGGAACCTGTCGCCGTCGGTGTGGATGCGCGGCGCGTACGGCGTGCGCAGCGTGACGGCGGCCGCGCGGCCGAGGGTCGGCGTCCACGACGGGATCAGCAGATCGAAGTTGCCGAGCGCCGTCACGAGGACCGCGAACAGCGCCGCGAGGAGCGCCCCGTGCGCGACGCCCACCCGCGCGCGCGTCAGCAGCTTCTGGGGACTCGGAGGCTCTGCCATCGCGCTCTCGCGGGCGAGCGACCGCGAGGGCCACCCGACCGTGGGAGCGACAGAGGGTCCACGATCCCTGCGCGCGCGACAAGCGAAGAATCCCCCCGCGCGCGCTCGCGCGCTCGTGTCGACGCGCGCGCGGCGCTATCCTCCGCGGCTCCATGTCGTCGACGAACAGCGTCACCGTGAACGGCGTCGAGCTCTCGCTCGACGGCGTCAGCACCCACACCTCGCTCCTCCACCTCCTGCGCGAGCGCGGGCTGACGGGGAGCAAGGAGGGCTGCAACGAGGGCGACTGCGGCGCGTGCACGGTCTGTGTGATCGACACCGACGCCGAGGGGCGCACGACCGCGCGCGCGATCAACTCCTGCATCGCGCTCGCGCGCGCCCTCGCGGGGCGCGAGATCGTGACGGTCGAGGGGCTCGCGCGCGACGGCGAGCTGCACCCCGTGCAGGACGCGATGGTGCGCGCGTACGGCTCGCAGTGCGGCTACTGCACGCCGGGGTTCGTGATGAGCATGTACGAGGGGTACCTGCGCCCCGACGTCGAGGGCGGCCCCGCGATCTCCGACCAGCTGTCGGGCAACCTCTGCCGATGCACGGGCTACCGCCCGATCCGCGACGCGATGCGCGACGCGCTCCGCCACCCTCGCCGCGGCGACGAGCTCGTGCAGCTCCGCGCGCGCGCGATCCCGGCGCACGCGTCGCTCCGCGTCGAGCAGGCGGGCGAGCGGCTCGATCGACCGACCACCCTCGCCGACCTGCTCGAGCTGCGCGCGGCGCACCCCGACGCCGAGCTGCTCGCGGGCGCGACCGAGATCGGCGTGTACATCAACAAGCAGCGCCGGAGGTTCCCCCACCTCATCGCGACCGACGGCGTGGCGGAGCTCGCGGCCATCACGCGCAACGGCGACGAGTGGCGCGTCGGCGGCGCGGCGACGCTGACGGCGCTCGAGGAGACGGCCGGGCGCGAGCTGCCCTGCCTGCAGAAGATGCTGAGCGTGTTCGCGTCGCGGCAGATCCGGTCGCGCGCGACGCTCGCGGGGAACCTCGTCACCGCGTCGCCGATCGGCGATCTCGCGCCCGTCCTGCTCGCGCTCGACGCCGAGCTGGTGCTCGCGTCCCGTGGCGGCGAGCGCGCGGTGCCGATCGCGGAGTTCTTCGTCGACTACCGGAGGACGGCGCTCCGCCGCGACGAGCTGGTGCGCGAGATCCGCTTCCGCTCGCCGCGCGCGCGCGCGGGGCACGCGCTCCACCTCGACTCGTTCAAGGTGTCGAAGCGCCGCGAGCTCGACATCTCGATCGTCGCGGCGGCGCTGCGCGTGGAGGTCGACCCCGCGGGCGTCGTCGTCGACGCGCGCCTCGCCTTCGGCGGCGTGGCGAAGATGCCCGTGCGCGCGCGAGAGACGGAGGCGCGCTTGATCGGCGCGCCGTGGTCCAAGGAGACGATCGAGCTCGCGGAGGCCTCGCTGTCGCGCGAGCTGTCGCCCATCGCCGACGTGCGCGCCGGCGACGCGTTTCGCAGGGGGCTGACGGGATCGCTGCTCCGCAAGCTGTTCACCGGCGATCGCTCGGCCGGCCAGGACGAGCCGCTCGATTTCACCGAGGGGGAGGCGTGCGCCCGCGCCGACGCGAGCCGCGCCCTCTCGCACGACTCGGCGCGCGGCCACGTGACGGGCGACGCGCTCTACGTCGACGACGAGGCGGCGCGCCGCGGCGGCATGCTCGAGCTGTGGCCGATCCGCGCGCGCGTCACCTGCGCGAGGCTCACGGGCGTCGACGCCGAGGCCGCCCGCGCGATGCCGGGCGTCGTCGCGGTGCTGCTGGCCGGCGACGTCCCGGGCGACAACGACGCCGGCGCCATCCGGCACGACGAGCCGCTGTTCGCGGCGGACGACGTCCGCTTCCACGGGCAGGCCGTCGGCGTCGTCGTCGCGGCGACCCGCGAGCAGGCGCGCCTCGCGGCGGAGGCCGTCGTCCTGCACCACGAGGAGCGGCCGGCGCTGCTCGGCGTCGACGCCGCGATCGAGGCCGGCAGCTACCACACCGAGCCGCACGTCATCCGGCGCGGCGACGCGGCGGCGGCGCTCGCGGCCTCCCCGCGCGTCGTCGAGGGCACGCTGCACATCGGCGGGCAGGAGCACTTCTACCTGGAGTCGCAGGCCGCGTGGGCCGAGCGCGGCGACGACGGGGACGTGACCGTCAGCTCCTCGACGCAGCACCCCTCGGAGGTGCAGGCCATCGTGAGCCACGTGCTCCACGCGCCGCGCAACCGCGTGACGGTCATCGCCCCGCGCATGGGCGGCGGCTTCGGCGGCAAGGAGACGCAGGGCAACGCCATCGCGGCGTGGGCGGCGCTCGCCGCGTGGAAGACCGGGCGCCCGTGCCGCGTGCAGCTCGACCGCGACGTCGACATGGAGCTGACCGGCAAGCGCCACCCGTTCCGCGCGGACTACCGCGCGGCCTACGAGCTCGACGGCCGGCTGACCGCGCTCGAGGCGTCGCTCGTCTCCGACGGCGGGTACGCGCTCGATCTCTCCGAGTCGATCTGCGACCGCGCGCTCTTTCACATCGACAACGCGTACTACGTGCCGAACGTCGACGTGCGCGGCCGGGTCGCGAAGACGAACGTCGTCTCGCACACGGCGTTCCGCGGGTTCGGCGGGCCGCAGGGGATGCTGGTGATCGAGGAGGTGCTCGACCGGGTGGCGCGCGCGCTCGGCCTGCCGCCCGACCTCGTCAGGCGCCGCAACCTCTACTCGGGCGAGGGCGAGACGGCGACGACGCACTACGGCCAGCCGCTCGACGACGACAGGCTGACGCGCATCTGGGACTCGCTGCTCGCGTCGTCGAGCTTCGCGGAGCGCCGCCGCGAGATCGACGCGTGGAACGCGGGCCAGCGAGGCAAGAAGCGCGGCCTCGCGATCACGCCGGTCAAGTTCGGCATCAGCTTCACCGCGACGTGGCTCAACCAGGCCGGCGCGGTCGTGCTCCTCTACCGCGACGGCACCGCGCAGGTGAACCACGGCGGCACCGAGATGGGGCAGGGGCTCCACGCGAAGGTGCAGGGCGTCGCGATGCGCGAGCTCGGCCTCTCCGCCGCGCGCGTGCGCGTGATGAAGACGCGCACCGACAAGGTGCCGAACACGAGCGCGACGGCGGCGTCGAGCGGCGCCGATCTGAACGGCGCGGCCGTGAAGGACGCCTGCCTGACGCTGCGCGCGCGTCTCGCGCCCGTCGCGGCGAGGCTCCTCGAGGCGCGGGTCGGCGCGCCGATCCCTCCCGCCGCGATCGTGTTCGGCGACGATCACGCGTGGACGCCCCAGTTCGCGCACGAGCGCGTGCCCTTCCCGGAGATCTGCGAGGCGGCGTACGTCACGCAGGTGCAGCTGTCGGCGACCGGGTTCTACAGCACGCCCGCGATCGGGTACGACCGCCAGCGCGGCCATGGCAAGCCCTTCCACTACTTCGCGTGCGGCGCGGCCGTCTCGGAGGTCGAGATCGACGCGGCCTCGGGGATGAAGCGCGTGCTGCGCGTCGACGTGCTGCACGACGTCGGCGACAGCCTCAACCCCGGCGTCGATCGCGGCCAGATCGAGGGCGGCTTCGTCCAGGGCATGGGCTGGCTGACGGCCGAGGAGCTCGTGTGGACGGGCGCCGGCAAGCTCGCGTCGCACTCGGCGAGCACGTACCAGATCCCGAGCATCGGCGACGCGCCCGCGGACATGCGCGTCGCCACCCTCTCGCGCGCCGCGCAGCCGGGCACGATCCATGGATCGAAGGCCGTCGGCGAGCCGCCGCTGATGCTGGCGATCAGCGTGCGCGAAGCCCTCCGCGACGCGATCGGCGCGTTCGGCGGAGCGCCGGTCGTGGACCTGCCGTGCCCGTCGACCCACGAGGCGATCTGGCACGCCGTCCGCGGGCGCGGCGAGGCGCACTTATCATTCCTCACGTGGCGACGGTCCGCGCGCGACTACCGCAGCGTCCGCGCCCACACGTCGCCGTTCGTCCCGTTGTCACCCGCGCCGTCGCGGAAGTCTCGCCAGAGCACGGCCGCGCGCGGGGTCGTCTGACCGAACAGCGCGAACGGCAGCTGGCTGTCGGCCGCCGCGGCGCTGCCGCCGGTCGACGGAGGGGTGTCGACGTCCATGCGATACGCCGCGCCCGCGTCGACGTGGAAGGTGAGCCCGCCGTCGACGGACACGTTCGCGAGGATGGCCGACGCGGGGAACCTCGCGTCCTGCCACGCCACCGCCACGCGGTTCGAGGGCCCGATGGCGACGCTGGGGAACGTCGACGCCGAGAGGCCCGCCGCGTCGCCGGTGTCGGCGCGGGTGGTCGTCGACAGCCACGTCGCGCCGCCGTCGGTCGAGCGGTTGACGCGGATGTCGGTGCGCCCGCTGCGGGTGTCCTCCCACGCGACGACGACGAGCGAGCCCGCCGCAGCGACGCTCGGCGACGACGCCTCGGAGAGCGTGGAGTCGACGTTCACGATCGCGCCGTCGACGGCGCCGCCCACCTGCGCCCACGACGCGCCCCGATCGGCCGAGCGCGCCACCCGGATGGCCTTCTGCGCGCCGCGCAGATCGGTGTACGCGACGAACACGCTCGCGCCCGACGCGACGATCGAGATCTGCTCGGCGCTCGCCTTCGCGACGTTGGGCTGCAGCGCCTGGACCGACGTCACCGCGGGGGAGGCCTGCGAGGCGTCGACCCGCGCGAAATACGCCTGCGCGAGGCCCGGCGTGCGCTTGTCGCGCCACGCGACGTAGACCATGCCCGCGCCGTCCGACGCGACGACCGGCAGCTCGCCCTTGTCGGCGCCGGCGCCCGTGTTGACGGACAGCGGCGCCGACCAGGTGGCGCCCCCGTCCTTCGACAGGGACAGGCGGATGTTGCGCGTCGGGGCGATCGCCGTGCCGCCGATCTCGCTCCACGCGACCGCGAGCCAGTCCTTCCCGTCGCCGGGGCTCGCCTTCGCGACCACGCCCTTCGGCGAGTAACAGTCGACGCTCGACGTGCCCGGATCGTAGATGCGCAGCGCGCCGCCCCACGCCGCGTAGGCGGCGTTCGAGCCCGTCACGTGGATGCGCCGGACGTTGCCGCCCTCGAAGTCGGAGTACGCGAGGTACGCCTTGCCCTCCCGCAGGAACAACGACGGCTCGACCTCGATCGACCCGCCCGCGACGGCCGCGACGTCGCTCGCCCCCCAGGTGTCTCCGGCGTCGAGCGAGCTGCGCACGTACACGTTCGGCGAGCCGTCGCGACGGTCGGTGTACGCGACGACGAAGTGATCGTTCGCGCTCGCCGCCACCACCTGGAACGTGGAGTGTTGCCCTTGTGATGAATTCAGGGTGTCGAGGCGCGCCGGCGCCGCCGTCGGGAACACGCAGCCCTCGTTCGCCGCGCCGTTGCAGTTCTCGTCGCTCCCGCCCGCGCCCGCGCCGTCGCAGGTCTCGCTCGGCGCCGGCGGGGTCTGGCCGCTGCACACCGGCGCGCCCGCGAGGCACACCTGGGTGCCCGGCTTGCAGAGCCCGACGCTCGAGCCGCACGGCCCGCCCACGTCGGTCGGGCTGTCATCCACCACGCCGTCGCAGTCGTCGTCCTTGCCGTTGCAGGTCTCGGGCTTCGATTTCACCTCGCCGTCGCAGGTGAGCGCGTTGCCCACACACTTGGTCGTCCCGAAGTTGCACTCGCCGATCTGCGTCGCGCCGCACGCGAAGCCCACGCCCGGCAGCGTCGCCGCCGTGCCGTCCGGGCCGTCGTCGACCGCGCCGTTGCAGTCGTTGTCGACGCCGTCGCACACCTCGCCGGCGGGCTGGGTGACCGAGACGCAGCCCACGGCCCCGTTGACGCACGCGGTCTTGCCGGCCGCGCACGGGCCCTTCGCGGTCGTCGTGCAGCTCTGGCCGACGTCGGTGAGCGCGTCGTCGACGGTGCCGTTGCAGTCGTTGTCCTTGCCGTCGCAGATCTCGACGCCGGCGTTCGTGGGCTGGCAGACGTACTCGCAGCCGTTCGCGGGGTTGCTGTCGGTGTCGACGTAGCCGGGCTTGCACGAGACCCAGCCGCATTTTGCGGCCTTGCACTCGACGTTCGAGCCCGGGAAGAACGACGCGCAGCTGGTGCCGCACGCGCCGCAGTTGGCCGCGTTCGTCTGCGGGTCGAAGTCCTCGTCGATCTGGCCGTCGCAGTCGTTGTCGAGGCCGTCGCACAGCTCGACCGCGTTGTTGGTGATCTGGCACGAGTACTCGCAGCCGTTCTTCGGATCCTTGTCGAGATCGTAGTGCCCGAGCAGGCACTTGCCGAAGGTGCACGACCCGTCCTCCTGGCACACGCCCGTGGCGAACGGGAAGTTGCACACCGCCTTGCAGGTGTACTCGCAGCCGTTGGCGGGGTTCTTGTCCTTGTCGAGGTAGCCGTCGGCGCACGCCCCGAGCACGCATTTCCCGCCCGCGCACGTCGGCGCGGCGTTGTCGAACGCGCCGATGCACGTCTTGCCGCAGGCGCCGCAGTTCAACGGATCGGCCGACGTGTTCGGGGTGTCGTCGATCTGCCCGTCGCAGTCGTTGTCCTTGCCGTCGCAGATCTCCTCGCCGCCCGCCGTCTCGTTGCAGGCGTAGTTGCAGTTGGGAGTGTTGATCTTCGGATCGGGGTGGAACCCGGGCAGGCAGGCCGCCAGCTGGCACGTGCCGTCCTTGCACTCGGCGACCGCGTGGGGGATGACGCACGCCTGACCCAGCTTGCCGCAGTTCTTGACGTCGCCGCACGCGCCGTCCTCGTCGATCTGGCCGTCGCAGTCGTCGTCCACGCCGTTGCAGGTCTCGGCCGTGGAGGTCTTCAGACACTTGTACTCGCACCCGTTCTCGGGCTTGCCGTCGAGATCGGTGAACCCCTCGGCGCACTTGTACTGACACTTGCCGGCCGCGCACGACGCGTACGCGTTCTGCCGGCCGCAGACGTTGCCGCACTCGCCGCAGTTCTTCGGATCGGTGTCGGTGTTCGAGCAGGTGCCGCCGTCCGGGGTGACGAACCCCCCGCCCGCGCCGGCCTTCCCCCCTGCGCCCGCGGTCGAGAACCCGGCGCCGCCGTCCGTCCCGTTCGCCCCGGACGCCCCCGCGGAGGCCGCGGGGAGAGACTCGTCACAGTTGAAGCAGAAGGCCTCGGTGGTGCAGCCCTCGACCAGCCCAGACGCCAGCAGCAGCGTGAGCGTCGCCGCCCGGAGCCCGCGGCTCATCGCGACACCTCCCCCTCGGCGCGGCGACGTCTCCGCGCGGCCGCCCACAGCAGGCCCAGCAGACCCACCCACGCGCCCGCGCGTCGGGGGCCCACCGCGGCGACGTCGCAGCCGCCGCCGCCGGTCGTCAGGCCGAACACCTCTCCGCTCTCTCCGCCCGCCGCGCCGCCCGCGGCCTGTCCGCCGGACTTGCCGGCCGAGCCGTTGCCAGCGCTGCCGCCTGCGCCGTTGCCGCCGTTGCCAGCGTTGGCGCCTGCGCCGCTGCCGCCGTTGCCGCCCGAGCTCGTGCCGCCCGCGCCGTTGCCGCTCTTGCCGCCCGAGCCGGTGCCCCCGCCGCTGGCGCCTCCGCTGCCGCCCTTGCCGGCGGCGCCGCCCTGGCCGCCCTGGCCGCCCTTCGGCTGGCAGAACCCCTGCTTGCACTCCTGGCCGCCGGGGCAGGTGTCGAACTCGCCGCTGCTCGTGCACTTGATGCGACACTCGCCCTGGATGCAGCTCGACTCGCCGGGACACGTGGCCATGTCGTCGGCGACGCCGTCGCAGTCGTTGTCCTTGCCGTCGCAGACCTCGGCCTGCGGGCCGATGCCGCCGACGCACTTCATCGCGGCGTCGAGGCAGTATGATTTGCCGGGCTTGCACTCGCCGAGCAGCGGGAGCTTCGTGCCGGCGGGCAGCCCATCGGGCGCGCAGTCGACGCCCTCGCCCGGCACGCCGTCGTCGACCACGCCGTCACAGTCGTCGTCGACCCCGTTGCACGCCTCGCTGGTCCCCTTGCCTTCCATCTCGCAGGTGAGCTTCGCGCCGCCCGCGCCGTCGGGCTTGCACAGGAGCACGCCCTGGCGGCACATCGGGTCCTGCTTCACCTTCGGGTTGATGACGACCTCGCCGCACGGCCCGCCGGCGTCGATCGGATCGTCGTCGACGACGCCGTTGCAGTCGTCGTCCTTGCCGTTGCACACCTCCGCCGAGCCGCCGACGACGCCCGCGCACTGCAGCTTGCCGTCCTTGCACAGGATCTTGCCCGCGCCGCACGCCGTCGAGCAGTCGACCCCGACGCCGGGCAGCGACTGCGGATCCTCGTCGACCTGGCCGTCACAGTCGTTGTCCTTGCCGTCGCAGATCTCGCTCGTGCCCGTCGTCGCGCCGGTGCAGGTGAGCTCGTTGGTGGCCGGCGAGCCGGGCGTCTTCGGCGTGCACTTCGACACGCCCGGCTTGCACTCGCCGACGGACGACGCGCCGCACGGGGTGTTCTCGTCGATGAGGTTGTCGTCGATGGTGCCGTTGCAGTCGTCGTCGAGGCCGTTGCAGACCTCGGGCTTGCCGAAGGTGAAGCCCGCGCAGACCTTGGCGCCGTTCAGGCAGATCTCCTTGCCGGGGTCGCACACCTTGACGTTGGGGTCGCTCGGCTTGCAGCTGGCGGCGAGATCCGTCGGGGCGTCGTCCGTCTGGCCGTCGCAGTCGTCGTCCTTCCCGTTGCACAGCTCGGGCGTCGGGCCCTTGTAGCCCTGGCAGACGAGCGCGTCGGTCGACGGATCGCCGGGGGTCGCGGGGGAGCACACCGTCTGGCCGCGCTTGCACTCTCCGATGACGGGGTCGGAGGGGCTCGGCGTGCAGGGGATGCCCACGTCCGACGGGTTGTCATCGATGGTGCCGTCGCAGTCGTCGTCCACGCCGTTGCACGTCTCCGGCTGGGGCCCCGTCGTCGTCACGCACGTGGGGGCGCCGGCGACGCACTGGGTGGTGGCCTTGCACGCGCCCTGGAGCGGGCCGCACGCGCTCGGCAGCGCGGGGACGAAGGCGCCGCCCGGGGGGTCGTCGATGGTGCCGTTGCAGTCGTCGTCCTGTGCGTTGCACGCCTCGGCCTGCGGTCCGACCTCTCCCTGGCAGGACAGCGCCCCCGCCTGGCACGTGAGCACGCCGGACTTGCAGGTGCCCTTGCCCACGGGGTTGCCCGGGATCTGCGAGCAGGCGCCGCCGGCGTCGGAGGGGTGGTTGTCGATGATGCCGTCGCAGTTGTTGTCCTTGCCGTCGCACACCTCGGGCTGCGGCGTGCACGGGACGACGAGGCCCTTGACGAGCATCGTGACGTCCTTGAAGTCGTTGTCGCCGCCGCGGTAGAGATCCTCGAACCCGAAGTAGTAGTCGTTGACGCGCTTCTTCTGGGCGTCGAGCACCCTCGACTGGTAGACGAGGTAGTGCACGTAGTTGCCGTCGCCGTTGATCTCGCGCTCGGTGTAGTAGATGCGCCCGACGCAGCTGGGGATGTCGGGGCGCCCGCAGTTGGTGCCGCCGCCCGGGTCGCAGGCGCCGCTGTTGCCCTGCGGCGTGACGAGGTAGAACCCGATGAACCCGCCCTTGTAGCCGTTCATCCCGCCGAGCTGCTTCGCGTACTCCGCCTGGAAGTCGACCGTCACCTTCCAGTTGGTGGCGGACGGCGGCGGATCGACCGCGGGGTTGCACACGACCACCTGGTGCAGGTTGCTGAGATCGGAGAGATCGTCGCCGACGTTGTACCAGCCGAACGAGTTGCGGTAGCCGGCGCTGCCCCGGTAGAGGAACACGAAGTCGACGACGCCGAAGTTGTTCGAGCCGTCCTTCGGGACGCCGAAGACCTGCGGGTCGAGCCCGGCCTCGAGGATGGGATCGATGGGCCCCTGCGAGCCCGGGTTCCCCGCGTTGTCGACGGGCGTCGCCTCGTTCGCGTAGCAGGTGGCCGCGTTGCCGGGGTTCGGGCAGCCGTTCTCGCCGCGGTCGAGCCCGACCTGCAGGTGGCTCGGGCTCTGCGGGAGGATGTCGCCGTTGATCTGCACGATGACGGCCGCGGCGTCCGTGGTGACGAGGGCGGGGACGACGAGGCCGGCGAGGCCAAGCAACCAGAGGCGTGAAGGGGACCGCATGATCCCTTCTCATACGGGAGCCTCGGGGTGCCTTGCAAGCGCCACCCTCTCGGCGGTCACCACGCGGCCGCGATCGTGGACAGCCAGCGATCGTGGGCCGCGCGCACGTTCGGGCCGCCGCCCTCGCGGACGCCGTTCGTCACGAACGCGAACGCGTACCGCCGTCCGTCGCCGGGGTGATCGAGGTAGCCGCTCGTCGCGATGACCTCCTTCAGCGTGCCCGTCTTGCCGTGGACGTGGCCCGCGAGCGGCGTGTCCTTCAGCCGCTTCGCGAGCGTCCCCACCTCTCCGCTCACCGACAGCGACGCGACGAACGCCTCGTCGCGCTGCGCGACCAGCAAGAGATCGGCGATCGCGCGGGCCGTCACGTGGTTGCGTCGAGAGAGGCCCGATCCGTCCGTCAGCGTCGCGCCGCGCACGCCGGCCCGCTCGAGCTCGCGCGCGACGACGGCCGCGCCTCCCGCGAGCGAGGCGCCCAGGCCCGCGCGGTGACCGAGGTGCATCGACAGGGCGTCGGCGAAGCCGTTGTGCGAGAGCTGGTTCACCGGCGCGATCCACGACGCGATCGAGGGGCCTTCGAGCTCGACGAGCGGCTCCCGCGGCGACGGCGCCTCGCCCGCGAGGCGCCCGACGGCGACCCCGGCGCGCCCGAACGCCTTGCGCAGCGCCTCCGCCGTGCGGTCGCGGTGCTGGACGAGATCGAGCTCGGCGAAGCGCTCGGGCGCGACCACCGCGGGAGTCTCGATCACCAGCCTGTCGACGCGGCGGACGCCCTGCCGCAGGAGCGCCCTCGACGCGGCGACGAACGCGCCGTCGAGCGGCTCGAACGGGGGCCCGAACGGCGCCGCGCCTCCGTCGATCACGAGCGCCTCGACGCGCCCCGCCTTGCGCGATCCCGCGATGGAGACGGTCAGCTTCGCGCGGGCGGCGGGGCCGAGCGCGCGCAGCGCGGCGAACGTCGTGAAGAGCTTGGTGTTCGAGGCCGGCACGAGCGCGCGGCCCTCGTCGTGGTGCGCCACGAGCGCCCCCGTCGCCGCGTCGACGACGCACAGCCCCGTCGTCAGCCCCCGCACCTCCGGCGACGAGAGGGCCGCGTCGAGCTGCGCCTGGAGCCGCGAGAGCTCCGGCTCCCCGTGCGGGAACCTCGGCGGCTCCGGCCGCGGGGTCGGCGCCTCGTCGCGCGGGGGCTCCTCTCGCGCGGCCGTCGCGCCGGCTGCGCGGACCGGCTCGGGCGTCACCGTGGTCGTGGCCGACGAGCCGCCGCACGACAGCGCCAGGCACGCGAGGAGCGCGGACGAGAGCCTCACCGCGGGCGACCCTCCCCCCGCTCCGGCTCGCGGGCCAAGTTCCGGTGGGTGGATCCTCGATAGTGGATCGAATACGATCCAGGTAGACCACTCACCCACATGCTCACACCGTTGTTTTGGCCAGAATTTGCCTGATTTTGGCTGGCACGACTTTCGCTTATGGCCGCGGAGAGCGCACTGGCGCCTACATCGGAGACAACATGGCCCTCGTCGACCTCCTGAAGAAGACCCTCCCCCTCGTCGCGCTGCTCGGCACCACCACCGCCTTCGGCGTCGGGTGCGCGTCGAACGTCGGCGACGAGCCCGACGCGGTGATGGAGGACGACGAGGTCGGCGCGACGACCGACCCTGTTACAGAGGTCACCCACACGAAGGTCAAGCGCCAGTCGATCGGCAACTGCTGGCTCTACGCCACCGCGTCGTGGATGGAGGCGCTGCACAAGGCCCAGACGGGCGAGGAGCTGAACGTGTCGGAGAGCTACCTCACGTACTGGGACTGGTTCGACAAGATCGCGAACGGCGCCGTCACCGAGGGCGAGATCTCCACGGGCGGCACCTACGCGACCGCGGCCGAGCTCGTGAACCGCTACGGCTGGATGCGCGAGGCGGATTTCCTCCCCGCGGAGGCCGAGCTCGACATGTCGTACGCGCAGTCGAAGGCGGAGAGCGCCATCAACGCGTCGCTCTCGACGGGCGCCCTGAAGGACCGCGCCGCCCGTCGCGACCGCGCGCTCGTGCGCGCCGAGCTCGACAAGGCGTTCGGCGTGTCCGCCGAGGTGAGCGCGCAGCTCGACGTGGTCTTCGGCAAGGGCGTCACGAAGACGATCGACCGCTCGTACAAGAGCCGCCGCCTGCCCTCGACCGTGAAGGTGGCGCGCGCGCGCGACATGGCCGTGCAGCTGAAGAGCCCCACGACCGGCAAGCTCGAGAAGAAGACCCTGCAGGACGCGATCGGCGCGCGCGGCTCGTACTGGGGCGAGCGCACGGGCAAGTACGCGTGGAACGACGTCGACTACCCGACGACGGCGACCTCGCGCCGCGCGTTCTTGAAGCGCGTGCAGCGCGCGCTCCACGACGGGCAGCCCGTGATCATCTCGTGGTTCGTCGACTTCAACGCCCTCACCTCCGACGCGAAGTTCTCGAAGGACGCGCTCGACAAGCTCGGCCCCGGCCGGCAGGGCGGGCACATGACGGTGCTGCATGACTACGAGGTCACCGACGTCCCCGGCTTCGGCACGCTGAAGGCCGGCGCGAAGGAGACCCGCCCCGAGGCCCTCGAGGCCGCGCTCAGCGACGGGGCGAAGATCAGCTTCCTCCGCATCAAGAACTCGTGGGGCGCGTACCGCCCGGATCGCTGGGCCGAGGCCGTCATCCCCGGCTACCACGATCTGATGGCCCCGTACCTCGACGGGCCCGTGAAGAAGTGCGCCGAGACCGCGAGCGGCGGCACCGACAAGACCAGGTGCTCGAGCCACACCCCGCTGTGGGACGTGGTGCTGCCGCCCGGCTACTGACGCGACCCGGTGGAGTGACTCCGCGCTGGTGGCGGAGATCGCGCCGTGAGAACATCGCACGACGATGCGCTCGATCTCTCTGCTCGCCGCCGCCCTGCTCCCGACGCTGGTCCTCGCCCACGCCGCGTGCTCGACGGATGACGAGCCGCTCCCGGCGGGGGAGGGCGGAGGCGTCTACTTCCCGCCCAAGGCGGGGGCCGCGGGCTCCGCAGGCAAGGCGACGGCTGGCGCCGCGGGCACAGGCGGCGCGACCGCGGGTGCAGGCGGCGCGACCGCGGGTGCAGGCGGCGCGGGTGCAGGCGGCGCGACCGCGGGTGCAGGTGGCGCGGGTGCGGGCGGCGCGACCGCGGGTGCAGGTGGCGCGGGTGCGGGCGGCGCGACCGCGGGTGCAGGTGGCGCGGGTGCGGGCGGCGCGACCGCGGGCGCCGGGGGCTCGGCGGGCGGTCTGGTGCTGACCGGCACGCCCGAGACCAAGGCCACGGCGCTCGCGCACTTGACGGTGAAGTGCGCCGACTCCGTCGACGCGTCGTTCTACGACGCCGCGCCGCCGCCCTCGCCGTGGACGTCGGCGAACCGGGGCGATCTCGTGCGGTGCGCGTACGACCGCCTCGTGACGAAGCAGGAGATGGACGCGCACTTCGCCGACAACTCGCTGCCGGACCCCGACGTGCAGGTCGGCGCGCACAAGATCCGGGTCGTGTACTGGACGGAGCGAGCCCCGGGCGAGCCGCTGCTCACGTCGGGGTCGCTGTACCTGCCCGAGCTCAACGTCGCCGCGAACCCGCCGCTGCTCGCGGTGGGACACGGCACGGTCGGCATCGCCGACAAGTGCGCGCCCTCCCGCGAGGACGCCGCGGGCTACCACCTCGACTGGCGCAGCGAGACGTACTCCCTCGTCGGCCACGGGTGGCCCGCGATCGTCCCCGATTTCCCCGGCATCGGCACGCCCGGCGTCGGCACGTGGATGATGGCCCTCGACGAGGGGCACGCGCTGCTCGACGGCACCCGCCTCGCGCGCAAGATGTCGGGCGCGTATTTCTCGTCGAAGAACCTCCTCGTCGGCCACTCGAACGGCGGCCACGCGGCGCTCGCGGCGCAGTCGTACGCGGCCAGCTACGGCGCGGGCGGCACCATCGAGGGCGCGCTCGTCTACGCAGGCTACTGGCTCAACAACGGCGCGTGGGGCGCGCTCTTGACCCCGGCCGGGGGCCTGTTCGCGACCGACGGCACGATGTCGTTCGGCATGATGTACACGTACGGACACCTGGCCGCCTACGAGGGGGAGGCCGCCGCGATGGACGCGTTCTCGAAGACCGCCGGCGCGGGGGGCGCTGGGGGCGCGGGGGGCGCGCCCACAGGGATGGCGCGGTGGACCGCGGCCCGTGACTTCCTCGAGAACAGCTGCTGGCAGGACATGCTCGCGCCCGCGACCGCGCCGAGCAGCTTCGGCGTGATGAAGGGCCCCGACCTGTTCACGTCCGAGTACCAGACGGAGGTCGGCAACTGCGGCCTGACGGACGCGCCCGCGTCGTGCTCGTCGCCGCTGGCCGCCAAGTGGCGCGCGCGCTGGGTGGCCGATCGCCCCGATCCCGATCCGTCGATCCCGGTCGTCTGGTGGCAGGGCGCGAAGGACACCACCATCGCGCCGAACCGCGCGCGCTGCGGCGTCGACAGGCTGAAGGCCTTCGGCGCCGATCTGACAGTGTGCGGCGACGCGTCGGCCGACCACCAGTCAATCGTCTCCGCGCCGACGGCCTGGGTGCGCGCGTACCTCGCCCATCGCCTGCTCGACGGGCCCGCGCCGCCCGCCTGCGCCGACGGCGTCGTCGACGCCGTCACCTGCTCGGTGCCGCCGCCCAACCCCCTCACCCCCTCCTCTCCGTGACCGCGCCACATCCCGCGGCGGGCGCGCTGGCGGGGTTTGCGTGCTCGACGTAGCTGCCGCTACGCCTGCGCGCGGCAAACCCCGCCATCGCATCCCGCCGCGGGCGTGGCGCGGCCACGGCCCCTGCTGGTCCTCGCGGTGTGGGGGGCCGGTTGGATGGTCGTGCGGCGCCTTCGGCTCGCACTCGAAGGGGGAGAGCGTGCGGCGCCTTCGGCTCGCACTGGATGCGGGAGAGTGTGCGGCGCCTTCGGCTCGCACTGGATGCGGGAGAGTGTGCGGCGCCTTCGGCTCGCACTCGATGGGGCGGCGCCTTCGGCTCGCACTGGATGCGGGAGAGTGTGCGGCGCCTTCGGCCCGCCTCGGTGGGGGAGAGCGCCGCGTCATGCTACGACATGAAAGATTGCCGGTGAGCCGTGTGCGGGTTTGACGGGGGTCTTTGCTCACAGCCACCTTTGCGTGGTAGAAAGCTGAATCTGCCAATGCATCTCGAATCGGGTCCCCCCGACGCACACGAAGTGCGCGTCACGACCGGCAGGCCTCGGGCCTGTGTCGGCAGCGACCTCCTTCCGAAGCTTCCGAAGGCGTCCTCGAACTTTGGGGCGGAGGAGGGCGGTGGGTCACGTCCGACGACGCCGCGCGCAGCTTCCCACCGTGCCCCGCCCTCAGTCGCAGGTGGTGGATCGGGCTGCGGAGCCTGTTCAACGCCGGGTCAGAAGGGGCCATGGATGCCGGAACCGATCGGCCTCGCGTGCATGCTCACGTTTCGCCTGCGTAAGCGGATTCGCCGCGCGCCACGACAGATCTCCCTGCTTTGACCGGCGATGCTCGAGATCCCGGCGTCCGAGCTCCACGGGTGGACACTTCGACTCTTTGTCCCTCGTATCGATACGGTGGTGGGGATCGTCACGGCCGCGACGGAACATTCCGACGGTCAGCTCCACTTCACCTTGGCGCACGCCGTCCAGGTGCGATCGTTCGGACACGCAGGCGTCTCGCTTGCGCGCGAGCACTCGAACGTCAGCATCTCACGCGAACAGCTGAGGCGAGACGACGACGGTACGATCTGGGCCGCGGAGACGGATCCGTACGGTCGCTTCGTGATCACTCTCTCGCCGCCGCCGTCAGCCAGTCGCGGCGAGGCCACGTATCCGTGGCCGCTCGAGCTGTGGATCGACAGCCCCGGCGGCTCGTGGAGCTGCCCGGTGCCGGCCGGCGCAGCCACTCGTGTCTCATTCGCCACGGGCGAGCCGTCACTGGCGCGGCTGGCGGCTGCCGCTGTCACCGCTCGCATCGTGCCCGCTGGTTTGGCGCTGACCGCCCGGGGTGCCGAGATTGGGACACTGCGGCCAGGCGAGTCGCGGATGCTTGGCGCATGGAGCGTCGTGGCCGCCGTCGGTTCGGGCGTCGCAGGCCCGCCTCGTTGCGTGGTTCCCATCCTGCTCAGGTTCACCATGCTCGGGGTTCCTCTGTCCGCTCCGCGACGTCGAATCGCTTCAATATAGATGCAGGCCTGAGGGATCCCCTGGTTTGAAAGTTGCGAGGGATTCAATCAATCGCAGGGCGAGGTGTCGCCGCGCATCCCCTCGGCGACCGTGCTCTCTCCCTCGGACCTGCACGTCGATGTGCACCCCGAGGACGCCGCGTCGCTCGGCGTGTCGCCGCCCCGAGGAGCGCCCGCAAGACGACAGTGACAGCGCCGCATCCCTCCATCGCACCGGACGACAGTGATGGCCTCGAGCGCGCGCCCGCGAGGGGGCGCCGCGGCTGTGGTGGACGGCCGCGGCGCGGGTGCGGAGCGTGCGGAGCTACTTGGGGCAGGGGAGCGCTCGCAGCTCGACCGTCGCGTCCTTCACGGCGTCGTCGGTCACCTTCACCTCAACGGCTCCCCACAGCTCGCCGTCCGTGCATCCGCCATTGCCGTCCGCGTCGTCGATGGCGCGCAGCCGGAGCGTGTCCCCTTCGACAGTGAACTTCGAGCCGAACTTGCCGGCGGCGTCGGGCTTGGTGGTCCCGACGAGCTTCGGATCCTCGGCGTCGGCGAGGTCGAACACCTCGACGATGACCGCGCCCTTGGTCGACAGACCGGGAGCCGGCGCCGCGGTGCCGGTGACCTCGACGTCGCGGGCCGACGAGCAGCCAGTCGCGGCGGACAACGCGACGAAGCACAGCGTGAAGAAAGACGGGTGGGACAGGGACATGAGAAGACCTCCTTCGTGCAAGCGGATTGCTTGCGTGAGGGAGCCCAAGCAGGGGCCGTGCCGCGGATGGGCGGGCTGGATTCTCAGGGAAACGAGCCGGGTGCAGGGGGAGCGGGCGCGCGGGTCACGGCGGGAGGCACACCTGTCGCGCGCTCGCCACGCGAGGTCGCGCTGCCGCAGTCCATCGCTGGAGATCGCGGGACAGGGGCCACCCGCCTCGCGCGGCCCGGCGCCCGCGGCGGGCGAGGTCCGCGGACCCACGTCGCGCCATGCGGAGGCTGCAAGTCGTCGAGCTCGAGGACTTCTCCTGGTTTCCCCGCGCGGTCCGCGACGGAGGGACGGACTGGCTCGGGTTCATCGTCCGCACGCCGTCGAGGGCGGGCACGTCGGGCGCGTCCACCCGCTCGCGTCGAAAGCCGAGCCGCCCCCGCTCCGCTCGCGAAGCCCGCGGAGTCCCTCGGCGTTCGGGAAGAGCCCCCGGCCCCTGAGCAGAGATCGAGCACGTTCGTCGTCGGTCGCCACCATCGCCCGCCGGATGAGCGGCGCCGTCGCGTTGAAGGCCTTCGTCTGGTTCGCCATGTTCAACTGCTTCCACCACTTCCCCGAGCTCCTCGCCCGCGAGACCCAGGCCGACGCCGTCCGCAAGCGACGAGGCATCGCGATCTTCGAGGGCGTCGACTCCCGGTGGCTGCCGATCCTCGGATGCCGCTCCAGCTCGTCGCCTTGTTGTTGTTCACGCCGCTCGCCCAGCCCTTCCGCTGGTCGCGCCTCGCGCTCACCTGCCTCGTGCCGCCCATCCCCCTGCTCGTGTGCTTCGACGGGACGATGTCGAAGCTCCGGATGCACCTGATGGACGAGCTGCGTGAGCTCGTCGCGAGCGTGCCGGGGAGTGAGTCCTACACCTGGGAGGTCGGTACCACCCCCATCCAGGGCATCCGGGGGCTCCCACGTCGGTCTCGTACCTCGTCGGGATCCCGAAACCCGCATGCTGAGCTCGGCGCCGTCGCCGTCGTCGACGGGAGAACGCACTCTCACGCGAGCGGCAACATCACGCCCATCTCCACACATCGGGCGATGCCCTCTGCCGACTGCTTCGCGGCGATGGTCTTCCCTCGGGGTCCGAAGACGATCAGGCTCTCCCGCCCACTGACTGGCAGGCCGACCAGCAGCCCGACACCCTGGTAGTTGCGCTGGTAGGCCTGGCTCTCGGCCGCCTGTTGCAGCGTGACGGGCTGTGAGGTCGTCGGATCGTCGGCCCGCAGCAGCGACAGCGCTCGCGCGACGAGGTACACGTGAGGCGCGAAGATCGGGGCTCCCACCGCGACCCCGGTGCTGGCGGCCGCGACCTGGTCGATCGCGGCGTTCCGTGTACCCTTCGCCGCGCCCGAGTCCGTCGCCGCGCGCGTGCTCCCCCCGGAGTCCACCAGCGGCTCGTTCGGGCTGGGGTCGACGAACCTCGCGCCGCCGGGGTGGTGGAGCAGGCTGCTCGCGCCGCTCGCGCCCGCTTGCTCGTCGCGCAGCGCCGGGAGCCGCGCAAAGTCGCCCGCTGCCAGCGCCTGCGCCACCGCCTTGGCCTCCGGGCTGTCGCTGGCGTCGCTGCAACGGCAGGCCTCATTCAACCCGAGTGGGTCGACCGCCGCGAGGAGGCGCCCGCTCACGTACGCGTACGCGTTCAGGTCCGCCCCGGCCGCGTGCACAATCAACGGGTCCGCGCTCACCCACCTCCCCAGCTGCGCGTTCAGGAACCGCTTGCCGAAGTAGACGAGGCCGACCTCGACGTCCTCCTCCTTGCCAGTGAACCGATGGTCCTCCCGGAAGCTCCCCCAGCGCGCTGGACGGTGGTCGCTCTCTGCCCCCCCGTAGCCGAGGTACGACGCCTTCTCGACCAGCTCGCCCGTCGCGCGATCGATGACCGTCGACGCAGAGCCGAGGTGATCTCCCAGCTCGAACAGCACGCGCAGCCCGTCGCCACCGACGGCCGGCACGCCG
>JADLFU010000169.1 GCA_020849655.1 Polyangiaceae bacterium
CCGCGCCGGCCAGCGTCATCACCGTCCCGGGCTCACGGCCGACGGCGCTCCTCGCCTGCGGGCCGTCGACGGCGAGGGCCGTAGCAGATCTTCCGGCCTCGAACGGTGGGGTCCGTGCAGCGCTTACACGACCTCCACCTCCGGGTCGAGGGTGACGGCGTCGACCACCAGCGCGCCCACGCGGCGATCGGCGAGCTGGCCACGAGGGCGTTCTGGGCGTTCTGGGACACGCCGGACGTGCGTCACGCCGTGCTCGCGCGGCTGCCCGGCTACCGACTCTCGACGTTCCAGGGCTGCCCGCCGGAGCGGTTCGCGCGGGAGGTGATCGAGCGCTACCTGCTCGACGTCGACGGCGCGGTGCGGTGGCTCGGAGGGTGACGCGGAGGGCGCTACCGCGACGCCGCGCCGTTGCTCTAGACTATGGCGATGTCCTCGCGCCGCGCCCCTCGAGCCCTCGTCGCCGTGCTCCCCGTCGCGCTCGTGTTCGGGGCGTGCGGCGCCGACGATCCGGACACGCGCGAGGTCGAGGAGCCGCCGACCGCCGAGGTCTCCTCCGAGCTCGTCGCGTACGACTGCGCCGAGTCCCAGGACACCGGGTACAAGAGCGGCAGCCCGTTCTCCATCACGGTGGTCCACGTCGACGGCGAGCCCGTCGAGGTGCAGACGGCCAACGCGTTCCTCACGATGGCGAAGGCCGCCGAGGGCGCGGGCGTCGCCCTGCACATCAACAGCGGGTTCCGCACGATGGCGGAGCAGCAGTACTTCTACGCGTGCTACGTCAACTGCAATTGCAACAATTGCAACCTGGCGGCGAAGCCCGGGTACAGCAACCACCAGAGCGGCCACGCGCTCGATCTCGCCACCGGGGGCGGCGCGCTCGCGTGGCTGAACGCGAACGGCGCGAAGTTCGGCTTCTCGCGGACGGTGCCCAGCGAGGACTGGCACTGGGAGTGGTGGGGCGGCGGCGCGCCCGACAAGTACTGCGGCGCGCCGCCCCCGTGCGACCGCTCGGCCGGCGGTTGGTTGTTCAGCTGTGACGGGGCCGAGGCCGGCATGGACTGCGTGAACGTCAACGAGCCGGACGACCCCGACTCGTGGGCGGACAACCACCTGTGCGGGCCCGCGGGCCTCGGGATGAAGTGGTCGCCCGCCGGCCCGATCGCGGGGATGGAGTGCGTCAACGTCGCCGAGGGCGCGGAGTCCCACGCGGCGGCGTGGGCCGACAACTACCTCTGCCTGCCGCCCCAGAGCCCGGTCGTGCTCGCGTGGTCGAGCGCGGGGCCGATCGCCGGGCAGGCGTGCGTCCAGTGGAACGAGCCGGCCGATCCCGAGTCGTGGAGCGACAACCACCTCTGCGTCGCCCCTCGCACCGCGTTCTCGAGCGGCCCGTTCACCTTCAGCGGCAGCGGGCCGGTCGCGGGCATGACGTGCGAGAGCGTGGACGAGCCCAGCGATCCCGACACGTGGGCCGACAACTTCTTCTGCAGCCGCGGCGACTTCGGGCTGCGGTGGTCGCACGCGGGCGCGCTGCCGGCGATGACGTGCACCAACGTCGCCGAGGCGGCCGAGCAGAACCCGACAGCCTGGGCCGACAACTTCCTGTGCGCGCCCCCGCAGACGCCGTGGACGTTCACCTGGTCGAGCGCCGGCCCCGTCGCCGGCAAGGCGTGCGTCCGCTGGTACGAGGCCGCCGACCTCGCGGGGTCGTTCGGTGACAACTGGCTGTGCTACGATCCGGTGCGCGATTTTTCGCTGGGCGGCTTCACCTTCAGCGGCGACGGCCCCGAGCCCGGAAAGTCATGCGTGGCCGTCAGCGAGCCCTCCGATCCCGACTCCTGGACGGACAACCACTTCTGCAGCGACGCGGCCCTCGGGATGAAGTGGTCGAGCGCGGGGCCGATCGCAGGGATGCGCTGCACGAAGGTCACGGAGCCCGGCGACGAGCACGCGGCGGCCTGGGCCGACGACCACCTGTGTGTCCCCGCTGACGCCCCGTGGGCCTTCACGTGGAGCTCGACCGGCCCGCTCGCGGAGAAGACGTGCGTCCGGTGGTTCGAGCACGCGGAGCCCGGCGTCGCGTGGAGTGACAACTGGATGTGCGCCGAGCCTGTGCCGCCTCTGCCAGGTGGTGCGGGTGGGAGCGGGGGCGCGGCCGGGCAGGGCGCCGCCGGAGGAGCGAAGGGCGGCGCGGCAGGGCTCGGCGGCGCCGGGCCGGCGAAGGGAGGCGCCGCGGGCCAGGGCCACGCCGCAGGTGGCGCGGGGGCGAGCGGGGCGGGGCGCGCGCTCGTGCAACTCGACGGCGAGGAGACGTCGGGATCATGCGCGGTCGCGGCGGCCGCCCGCGGTGCGTCGGGTGACCGGCCACGCAGGGTGGCAGCGCTCGGCGCGCTCTTCGCGCTCTTCGCGCTCGCGTGGGCACGGCGTCGGCGCTGCCCCTGACGCCGGGAGCGGAGCGGCGAAGCGCAGGCTCCGCGTGGCGCTGTTCAGGCGACCGCGAGGACGATCTTTCCGAACACGGCGCGCGCCTCGAGCAGGGCGTGGGCGTCGCGCGCGTCCCACAGCGGCATCACGCGGTCGACGACGGGGCGGACGCGCCCGGCGGCGACGAGCGGCAGCGCCTCGTGGAGATCGCCCCTCCGCCCCATCGTCGAGCCACGCAGCTCGATCTGGCGAAAGAAGATGTGCCGCAGATCGATGCGCGGCGTGAACCCCGCGGTCGCGCCGCACGTGACGATGCGCCCGCCCCACCTCGTGGCGGCGACGCTCTTCTCGAGGATCTCGCCGCCGACGTGATCGAGCACGAGATCGGCGCCCACCTTGCCCGTCAGGCGCCGCACCTCGGCGACGAAGTCCTCGGTCGCGTAGTTGATGACGTGGTCGGCGCCGAGCGCGCGCGCCCGCTCGGCCTTCGCCTCCGTGCCCGTCGTCGCGACGACGCGCGCGCCGACGAGCTTGCACAGCTGGATGGCGAGGCTCGAGACGCCGCTGCCCGCCGCGTGCACGAGCACCGTCTGCCCCGCGCACGCCTCGCCCTTGCGGAGCACCATCTGCCACGCCGTCAGCAGGCACAGCGGCAGCGCCGCGGCCTCGGCGAAGGAGAGGGTCGTTGGTTTTGGTAGCACGTTCACGTCGGGCACGACGACGCGCTCGCCGTAGCCGCCCGAGGTGCTCTCCCCCAGGATCTTGTAGGACTTGCAGAGGTTGTCGGCGCCCGCCTGGCAGGCCGGGCAGACGCCGCACGAGACGCCCGGCTGGAGCATGACCTCGTCGCCTATCGCGACGCCGCGCGCGCCCGGGCCGAGCGCCTCGACGACGCCCGCGATGTCACAGCCGAGCCGGTGCGGGTACGAGAGCGCGAGGTTGGGCAGGCCGCGCCGCACCCACAGATCCATGTGGTTCATCGCGACCGCCCGGACGGCGATCTGCACCTCGCGCGGGCCGGGATCGGCGATCGAGACGCGCTCCCGCGTCAGCACCTCGGGGCCGCCGTGGGCGCGCAACACCATCGCGTCGAAGTCGGGCATCGGCGCGACCCTGCCCTCGCCGCGCCGCCGGGTCTACAGGGGACCAGGGTAACAACAGGAAGCCGAGGCGGAGGTTGAGCGTCGGCACCACCTGCTTGCCGATGGCCTCGAGCGTCGTGCGCACCTTCTCGCTCGCGGGGTCCGCGTACGCCGCGGGGACACCGTCGGGGAGCCTCGTCTTGTACTTGATCTTGCTCGGCGCGATGGGCACCTGCGCCCCGACGTCGATCCCGAGGCTGATGCCGGAGCCGTACGTGTGGAACAGCCCGAGCTGCGGCGTCAGGATCATCTCCTTCACCTCGGCCTCGCTCGAGATGGTCGCGCGCTGCGCGGGGATCATGTACTCGGGCAGCGCGGGGACGTCGACGGTGTCAGTGAACGTGCCCTTCATCGTCGCGTAGCCGACGCCCGCGCCGAGGAAGAACGCGCCGCCGAACGGGTACAGGCGCCCGTAGGTGTCGATCTCCTGGTACGAGAGCGTGGCGTCGCCGTAGAGGCTGATCTTCACCTTCGGGATCATGCCAGCGTTGACGCCGAACCCGAGGAACCTCGTCAGCTTCGCCGTCACGCCGTAGTTGAGCAGGTTCGGGACGCCGACGCCGACCACCGGTCCGATGCGGAAGGGGCCGAACAGCCCGTCCGTGTCGTCCTCACTCTCCTTGGCCGGCGCAGGGCCGGGCGCCGGCTTCACTTGCGGCGCGGGCCTCGGCGTCGCCGTGGGAGGTTTGGGAGGTGTGGGCCTCGAGGGAGGTGGGGGAGGAGGGGGCGACGCGCTGGACGCGGGCGGTGGAGGCGGTGGCGGTGGAGGCGGTGGAGGCGGCGGCTCGACCACGGGCGGTGGTGGAGGCGGCGGCGGCTCCGGTGGCGCCTCGGGCGGCGCGGCGGAGGCGGGCGGCGCGGCCGGGGGCTCGGCGGAGGGCGCGCCTGGCGCCGGGGGCGCCGCGGGCGGCGGCGGATCGGGCGGCTCCTGCGCGCGGGAGGGCCCCGCTGCGGTGGCCGCGATGACCGGGAGGACGAGAGGCAGCGCGACGACCCAACGACGGAGCATGGCGCGGAAGGATGCCAGAACTCGCGGACAGCGTCGCGTCCTGCACACAAAAGCCGAGAGGGCCGCGGCGTGGCGCCGCGACCCTCCCGCGTGACCGCCGGACGGATCAGGTGTCGTAGTACAGCACGAACTCGTACGGCACCGGGCGCAGGCGGATGGCGTCGGCCTCGCGCTCGCGCTTGTACTCGATCCAGGTCTCGATCAGATCCTTCGTGAACACGTCGCCGCGGAGGAGGAACTCGTGGTCCTTCTCGAGCGCGTCGAGCGCCTCGTCGAGGCTGCCCGGCATGTGGGGCACCTTCGCCAGCTCCTCGGGCGACAAGGAGTAGATGTCCTTCTCGAGCGGATCGCCCGGATCGATCTTGTTCTGGATGCCGTCGAGGCCGGCCATCATCATCGCCGCGAACGCGAGGTACGGGTTGCAGCTCGGATCGGGGAACCTCACCTCGATGCGCTTCGCCTTCGGCGACGGGCTGAACATCGGGATGCGGATCGACGCCGAGCGGTTGCGGCTCGAGTACGCGAGGTTGACGGGCGCCTCGTAGCCGGGGACGAGCCGGCGGTAGCTGTTGGTCGTCGGGTTCGTCAGCGCCGCGAGCGCCTTCGCGTGCTTCAGCACGCCCCCGATGTAGTGCAGGGCCATCTCGCTCATGCCCGCGTAGGCGTCGCCGGCGAACAGCGGCTTGCCGTCCTTCCAGATGGACTGGTGCACGTGCATGCCCGAGCCGTTGTCACCGAACAGCGGCTTCGGCATGAAGGTGGCGGTCTTGCCGGCCTGCTTGGCGACGTTCTTGATGATGTACTTGAACCACATCAGCTCGTCGGCCATCGGCAGGAGCCGGTTGAACTTCATGTCGATCTCGCACTGGCCGGCTGTCGCGACCTCGTGGTGCGACGTCTCGACCTCGATGCCGACGGCCTCGAGCGCGAGCACCATCGTCGTGCGCAGATCCATCAGCGAGTCGGCCGGCGAGACGGGGAAGTAGCCCTCCTTCGCGCGGATGGTGTTGCCGAGCCCGGGCTTGCCGCTGTTCCAGTGGCCCTCGGAGCTGTCGACGGTGGCGAAGGAGGTGTGGCCCTTGTGCTCGAACGCGACGCTGTCGAACACGAAGAACTCGGCCTCGGGCCCCACGTAGACGGTGTCACCGATGCCGGTCTGCTTGACGTACGCCTCGGCCTTCTTCGCGACGAACCGCGGATCGCGGCTGTACGGCTGGCGCGTGATGGGATCGACCACGCTGCAGATGAGCGACAGGGTCGGCCTCGCCATGAACGGATCCATGCGCGCGGTCGAGGCGTCCGGGATCATCAGCATGTCGGAGGCGTTGATGGGCTGCCAGCCGCGGATGGACGAGCCGTCGAAGCCGAAGCCGTCCTCGAAGCTCGCCTCCTCGAGCCGGTGGAAGGGCACGCTGGTGTGCTGCCAGATGCCGGGCAGATCGATGAACTTGAGGTCGACCATCACGGCGTTGTTCTTCTTGCCGAGCTCGAGGACTTCCTTCGGGGTCATGGGCTTCTCTGTCTCTCTCTTGGGGTGTCGGGTGGGGTGCGCCTTGGGGGTGGGGATCAGATGGCTTCTTCGCCGCGCTCGCCGGTGCGGATGCGCACGGCCTCCTCGAGCGGCGAGACGAAGATCTTGCCGTCGCCGATGCGGCCGGTCTTCGCGGTGCGCTCGATGGCGTCGACGACCGCGGTCACCTGCGCGTCGGGGACGACGACCTCGAGCTTGATCTTCGGGACGAAGTCGACGACGTACGCGGAGCCCCGGTAGACCTCCTTCTTGCCGCCGGTGCGCCCGAAGCCCTTGACCTCGGTGACCGTCATGCCCTGGATGCCGACCTCGGCGAGCGCGTCCTTCACCTCGTCGAGCTTGAAGGGCTTGATGATGGCTTCGACTTTCTTCACGTGCCTCCGTGCGCAGGCTGAGTGCTGCGACCAGCGAGCGGTGTAGTGGCGGATTATTTCCTGGGTGTTTCATGAACCAGCACGAAGACGAAACATGGATAGAAATCGCGGTGACGCCCGTCGAGCGGGTCGACGCGCTCGGGCTCTCGATCAAGCGCGACGATCTCACCCACCCGCTCTACGGGGGCAACAAGCCGCGCAAGCTCGCGCTCTTGCTCGCCGACGCCCGGGCGCGGGGCGCGCGGCGCGTCGTGACGACGGGCGCGTGGGGGAGCCACCACGCGCTCGCGACCGCGCTCTTCGCGCGGCGCCTCGGCCTCCGGGCGAGGCTGCTCCTCTGGCCGCAGCCGCGCACGCCCCACGCCGACGCGGTGCTGGCGGCGTCGCGGGGCACCGGGGCGGAGATCACGCTCGTCGCCGGGCTCTCGCGCGTCCCGTGGCGCGTCGCCAGCGGCTGGCAGCGCGGCGACGCGTGGATACCGCTCGGCGGCTCGAGCCCGCGGGGCGCGCTCGGGTTCGTGTCGGCCGCGGCGGAGCTCGCCGCGCAGATCGCGCGAGGCGAGGCCGAGCTGCCCGACGAGATCGTCGTCGCGACCGGGTCGGGCGGCACCGCCGCTGGGCTCGCCGTCGGCCTCGCGCGGGCGGGCCTGCCGACGCGCGTCCGTGGCGCGACCGTCGTGTCACCGCCCGGGCCCGCGCGGGCGTCGGCGCGCGCGCTCGTCGCGCGACTGGCGAGCGGTGCCGCCGAGGCGTGGGACGCGGAGCGCAGGCTGACGCTCGACGAGAGCGAGCTCGGCGCCGGCTACGGAGCGCCGACCGAGCGCGGCCTCCGCGCGACCGAGCAGCTCGCCCGGCACGCTGGCTTGGCGCTCGACGCCACCTACACCGCGAAGGCCGCCGCGCTCGCGCTCCGGCGCGCGGCGACGGGGGCGCGCGTGCTGTACTGGCACACGCTGTCGGCGGGGATCGGGGGTGGCGGCGGCCGGCCCGAGCCGCTAGAGCTTGCCAAATGAAGGTGACGTTGAACGGGCGCGACGCGGAGGTGCCGGAAGAGCTGACGCTGGCGGCGCTCGTCTCGCACCTCGGGCTCGCCGGCGGGCCGGTCGCGATCGAGCGCAACGGCGAGGTCGTGCCGCGCAAGGAGCACGGCGATACGCGCGTCGAGGCGGGCGATCGCCTCGAGATCGTGCACTTCGTCGGCGGCGGGTGAGGAGCGCGCGAACGCGCGATGTCCCGCGGGGAGCCCCCCGTCAACTCTCCAACAGCAGCGCGCGGAGCGCCTCGTCGTCTTCCATCTCATCAGGGTCTTCGAGGTTGGCGGCGAAGTCCCGCAGGGCGCTCACGAGCCTCCCGAGCCCCCTGTATCCGTCGTCGGCATAGCCTGCGGCGCAGAACTTCACCATCGTCAGCCGGGCGTCGCCTGGCTTCCAGGCTGCCTCGTAGAAGACCTCGCCGTCCGCGGTGTTGCCCATGACGATGGCGCTCTCGAGCTCCAGCCCCTCCACGCCGCGCCTCTGGAGCGGCTGGTCCGGGCTCTCGAACGCCTCGACGACGTCCGCCAAGCGCTGACAGTTCCCCGCCTCGAACCACAGGTCACCGATCGCGACGAGCGACGGATGGAGGCTGTAGGTGTGCAGCCACGCCTTCAGATCCCCGGGCATCTCCGCGGCGATCAGCGCAGTCATCCGATCGCTGGGCATCGCCGATGGGCCGTGGCGCCGAAACGCGCCAAGGAAGGCCAAGGTGTCGGGGTCGTCGGGGTCCAGTGCGCCGTCACACGGGTAGGTCACGAGCCGATGCTGGCAGCCTTGTCTACCCCGCCCCACATGCTTCTCGCTCGCCCTCACCTCGTGGCGCCGGACCGCGCTGGATCGGCGCGCCGCGGCGCGGTGGACCTCCTCACGAACTCACTCGAGGCACGCGCCGCACGCCTTGTCCGCGAGCGTCGCGCAGTCCTCGTTCCACCCGACGCTCGACGCCGGATCACAGCACTGCGGCCGCGCCTGACACGTCGCCGCGACGCACGGATCGCAGCTCGGATCGAGCGGCGCGCCCGCCTGACAGAGCCCGTGCGCGCACGCCGTCGCAGGCGCGGGCGTGGGCGCGGCGCACACCGTCTGCGTGACGGCGCACGCCGGCTGGCACTCCGGCAGGCACACGGCGCAGGCGGCGAAGGGCGCCCAGTCGACGTCGGCGGTGATGAACGACGGGCAGCGCTCCTTGCCGCACGCGAACGCGTCGAAGCGCTCGAGGCAGCCGTTGTTCACCAGGCACGCGCTCAGCGCCTCGCAGGCGGGGGCGCCCGCGCACCACGCGTGCTGGAGCGCGCACCCGAGCGGCCCCTGCTTCGCGACACAATCCCCACACGGGTGCGCCGGTGCCCCCCCGCCGACACCGCCCTTCCCCGCCGCCGCGCCTGCGGACGCCCCGGCCGCGCCCGCCCTGCCGGCCGTCGTCGCTGGCGCGAGGACGCTGACGGGCGGATCGTCGAGCGGCGCGCCGGTGCGCGCGCCGCAGGCTGTCAGCAGCGAGCCGAGCGCGAGCGCCGCGAGCGCTACGCGACCCATCGCGCGAGCACCGCGGTGATGTTGTCGGGCCCGCCGTTCTCGTTCGCCTTCTCGATGAGCCTGCGCGACGCCGCCTGGAGATCGGGCGCGCCGACGACGGCCTCGAGGATCTGCTCGTCGGTCACGGGCCCGCAGAGGCCGTCCGAGCACAAGAGGTACGTGTCGCCCGCCTGCGGGCTCTCGAACCTCGTGTCGACCTTCACTGTCTCCTTCATCCCCAGCGCGCGCACGATCACGTTCTTGTGCGGGAAGCTCGCGATCTCCTCGGGCGTGAGGTGCTTCATCTTGATGTAGTCGTTCAGCAGCGAGTGGTCCTCGGTCAGCTGCTCGATCTTCCCGGCGCGCACGCGGTAGCAGCGGCTGTCGCCGACGTGCGCGGTGTAGACGCCGTCCTCGACCGCGAAGATCGACACGAGGGTCGTGCCCATGCCGCGCGACTTCGACTCGCGCTGCGCCTTCTCGAAGATGCGCAGGTTCGCGAGCTTGATCGCGGTGATCAGGCGGTTCTCCTCGTAGCCCTTCGACCGGTCCATCTTGTAGGGCCAGGTCTTCTCGGGGTCGTCGTGGGTCGCCTCGAAGAACTCCTTCACGGTGTCGATCGCGAGCTGCGACGCGACCTCGCCCGACGCGTGGCCCCCCATCCCGTCGGCGACGACGTAGACGCCATGGTCGGACAGGATGCCGAAGTTGTCCTCGTTGTGTGCGCGCTTCTTGCCGACGTTCGTCTCACCGGCGACTTCGACGCGAAGCTTCGATCCTCGGAGCACGGAAGTGGGCGGATGGTTTCCTCGCGGGCGCGGGATGTCAACAAAGGGGCGACGTCCGTCCGTTCGGCGTGTAGCATTCTGCCGCTGCCGCATCCTCGTGATGGCGCGCGCTCCACGCGCTAAGAGGGCGCGATGAAGCGAGAGAAGCGCCTGACGAAGCGCGAGCGCAAGGCCGCCGAGGGGGGCGGGCAGCCGCACCACCACCACGACGAGCAGCACATCCACTGCATCTCGTGCGGTCGGCACCTCGACGCGGCGGAGTTCCAGGATCCGGTCACCGCGAAGCTCATCGCGTGCGAGCACGGCTCGCGGTTCCCGTCGTGCGTGGGCTGCGAGACGCGCACGCGGGCGGCGCTCGCGGAGCACGACCGCACGGGCAAGCCGGTCAAGACGGCGTCCGCCTGGCACTGAGCGAGGGGTGGCGCTCGCGACGGATCTGTCCGCGGTCCGCAGGCGCGTGCGGGCGGTGCTCGACGCGCTCGGCCACGCGGGGACGGCCGCGACCGAGCCGCTCGCCGACTGGATCGCGACGGTCGGCCGCTGGAACGAGCGCGTCGATCTGACGGCCGCGCGCTCGGACGACGAGCTGGTCGATCTGCTGGTCGCCGACGCGACGGTGCTCGCCGGGCACGTGGCGGGGCCGCTCGTCGACGTGGGCGCGGGCGCGGGGGCGCCGGGGCTCGGCGTCGCGGTGCTGCGCCCGGACGTCCGCGTGACGCTGGTCGAGCCGCTCGCGAAGCGCGTCGCCTTGCTGCGGACGGGGGTGGGCGCGCTGCGCCTCTCGAACGTCGAGGTCACGCGCGGTCGCGTCGCCGACCTCGACGCGACCGTGCCCTTCGCGTCGGCCGTCTCCCGCGCGACGCTGCCGCCCGCCGAGTGGCTCCTCGCCGGGCGCCGCCTCTCGCCCGGGGGCGCGGTGTACGTGCTGCTCGCGCAAGGTGAGCCGCCGAGCTCGCCCGGCGAGCGCGTCGACGGCGACTGGAGCTACACGCTGCCGCTCACCGGGGCGTCCCGGCGGACGCTGCGCTTCGTCCCCGCGGGCTAGCCCGCGTCAGCTGCACTCGCGCCACGCGAACACCGCGGCGACGATCGCGACGAAGGGCCACAGCCGCACGACGAGATCGAGGAGCGAGGAGCGCGCCTCGGCGGACGCGCGCCGCAGGCTCTCGGTGCGCCCGACGCGGCGTCGCTCGTCGTCGACGAGCTGGTCGAGCTCGCGCTCGTGCACGGGATCCTCCCCGGAGAGGTACGCCTCGTGGTGGTCGAGCTCGTGCTCGATCGTCTCCTCCAGCTCGTCGAGGACGACCTCGGGGGCGTCGCCGAACTCGTGGCGAAACGCGCGCGAGAACACGCGCACGGTGGGCGGCTCGCCCGGCTGCGCGAGCTCGCCGGCCTCGGGGACCTCGGGATCGTAGGCCCCGAGCAGCGGGTTGCCGCCCTCGTCGCACGCCGGCACGCCGTGCTCGACGAGCAGGCGCACGCCGTAGACGCCGCGCTCGCGCGTCAGCGCTCGAAAATACGTTCGCGCGTGCGCCTCGAAGGCCTCGTCGTCCGGGTAGTCGACGGCGTCCTCGTCCGAGGGCTGGAGGTCCTCGGCGCTGAACTCCCGCAGCGCTGGCGCGTCCACCCGCGTGCGCGCGCCGCACGCCTCGCACCGCACGAGCGGGGAGAGGCGCATCGGGTACGCGATCTCGGTGAAGAGCTCGAAGATCGCGAGCCCGGCGTCCTCGCTCGCGCCGTCGAGCGCCGCGGCGATCACCCCGAGGTCGCGCTCGCTCCCGAGCGCGTCGACGCCGAGCGCCCGCGCGATCTCGGGCGTGATCGTGAGCTCGGCCTCGGCGAGCGCGGAGCGGAGCGGCGCGGCCTCCGCCACCGTCACGTTGCGCAGGTGCGCCGTCTCGACCGCGCCGCCGGGCAGCTCGATGGGCGGGATCGGAGCGTCGTCGTCCTCCTCGGCGGACCACTCCTCGTCTCCCTCATCGTCGAGGTAGGGCCCGAGCTCGACCGAGAGCGACGGGCGGACCTCGAACGCTTCTCCACAATTGATGCACCTCGCGCGCACCGGCGCCTCGTCGAGGATCCCCGCCTGCGCGAGCGCGACGCGCAGGACGTTGGCGTCGGCGAGGAGGAGCGATCCCACGCCGCCGTCGACCTCGATGGCGCCCTCCAGCGCGGCGTACGCCTCGGCGATCGTGCGCGGCGAGCGCGGCGACGCGGCGATCACGCGCGCGCGCCGTCCGGTCGGCAGCAGCATCGAGAAGGGCGGCCGGAGCTTCACGCCTGCACCTCCGCCGTGGCGATCGGCGCGCCGGCGCCGGCGAGGCGGCGCGCCGCGAGCTCGTGCGCGACGTCGCTCGTGTCGACGCCGATCGCGCGCCGGCCGAGGCGCCACGCCGCGAGCAGCGTGGTGCCGCTGCCCATCGTCGCGTCGACGACGAGATCGCCCGGATCGGTGAGCGTGTCGACGAGGCGCTCGAGCAGCGCGAGGGGCTTCTGCGTCGGGTACCCGGTGCGCTCGCGGCCGCTCGGCGCGATGATCGAGATCTCCCACACGTCGCCGAGGGGCGCGCCCGGGCTCGGCTCCTCGGTCGTCGACGAGCGCGCGCGGCGGCCGTCGGCGAACAGCGCCTGCTGCTTGCCCGCGCCCCAGTGCCGCAGGGTGCTCGCCGCGAGCGGCTCGTGCCGCTGATGAAACCGCGGCGTGGCCGACGGGTCGCGGACGAACCGGAGCAACAGATCGTGCAATCGCTGAAAATTGCGGGTCTTCGCGGGCCATCGCCGGTAGCGCCACACGATCTCGCTCGCGAACGCGCCGTCGCCGAACACCTCGTCGCCGAGCACGCGCAGGTAGTGCCCCGCGCGCGGATCGGTGTGCAGCACGAGCGACCCCTCGGGCGCCAGGACGCTGCGGGCCCCGACGAGGAGCGACTCGATCTGCTCGAGGTACTCGGGCAGATCGCGCCACTCGTCCGAGAACGCGTCGCGCGCGCCCGACGCGCGGCGATCTCGCGCGTTGGTGCGGTGCACGCGCCCCGTGAAGAACGGCGGGTCGAGGTAGACGAGCGCCGCGCGCACCCCGCGGGCCGCGAGCGCCCCCATCGCGTCCGCGCCGTCGCCGCGCACGAGCGTCAGGGGCGCCGTGCGATCGAGCGCGCCCAGGCTTCGAGGTGGTCGCGTCGCGCGCGCGCGACCCGGCCAGGTGAGAGACACTCGGCGCTCCATCGCCGATGCCACGACCAGGCTCGCGGGGGGCGTGGCAGAGAACCGGCGCCGTGCGCGCGCTCCTCCTGCTCCTGCCGCTGCTCGCCGCGTGCGGCCGCAAGCCCGTCGACGCGACGCCCGAGGGCACCGCGCGCGAGCTGCTCGAGCGCCTCGAGGTCGTGCACGGCGATCCGCGCGCGTCGCGGGCCGTGTTCGACCTGCTGTCGAAGAGCGCGCAGACGAACCTCTCCGACCGCGCGCGCCGCGCGAGCGCCGCGACGGGCAAGCGCCTCGCGCCCGAGCAGATGATCGCGCCGTCCCACTATTTCTTGAGGTTCCGCCCCCAGCAGTGGTCGACGCGGACGAGCGGCGTGCGCGCGGTGGTGGAGGTCGTCGGCCTCGATCCGGCGACCGAGCGCGCCGGGATCCCGTGCGTGTTCGAGGACGGCCGCTGGCGCGTCGATCTCGCGCTCTCGACGCTGCCGCCGATCGAGAAGCGCCCGACCGATCCCCTCAAATGACGAGCGGCCGCGCCCTCGCGAGGCACGGCCGCCGGTCGCGCGACGGCGCGCGTCAGTTCGTGAGGAAGATCGCCTCGATCTCCTGCCGGACCTGGTCCTCCGTCTGGCCGCGCGAGATCGCGATCTCCTTCACGATGAGGCCGCGCGCGGTCTCGAGCATGCGGCGCTCGCCGAACGAGAGCTGCTTGTCGGTCTTCAGACGGTACAGATCGCGCAGCACCTCGGCGACGTCGTAGATGCTGCCGGTCTTGATCTTCTCCATGAACCCGCGGTAGCGGCGGTTCCACGTCTGGTTGTCGAAGGTGATCGTCCGCTCGCGGAGGATGTCGAAGATCTCGCGGATCTCCTGCTCCGAGATCACCTGGCGCAGGCCGACGGCCTGGGCGTTCGACACCGGGACCATGATCTTGCGGTCGGTGTCGAGGATGCGCAGCACGTAGAACTGCTGGCGGCTGCCGCCGATGTCCTTCTCCTCGATCTTGATGACCTCGGCCACGCCCTGCGCGGGGTACACCGCCTTGTCGCCGACCTTGAACTGGTGAGCCGTCCGTGCCTGCATCATGTCTCCTTACCGTCGCCCTCTCGCCCCGCGGATAGGGCGTTGGCCCACGTCGAAGCGACGTGAGGAACAGTCGTCTTGGGCCGCTTATTCCTGCGATGTGCCCAAACTCGGGCTGTCTCGGTCATCTGGGTGTCGGACTGCCGATCCGAGTCGGGTTTGCAAGGAACGCAAAGCGGTGGTCCAAAGAAGGACTGGAGAGAGCGCGCGGGCTCCTCGCCAGTGGCGCGAACCCTAGTGTCCGATCACGCTCCTGTCAACCAGAACCGCCCGCCGCCAGCTCCTCTGCGAGGCCCCAGCGCACGCCCCGGTCGGAGACGACGAGCGAGCGCGCCCCGAGCCAGGAGAGCACCTCGTCGACGATGAGAGCGCCGCAGGGGATGACGTCGGCGCGCTTCGCGTCGAGGCCCCGGACGTCACGGCGACGCGAGAGCGGGAGAGCTCCGAGCTCCGCCGTCAGCTCGGACACCCGCGCGGCCGGGAGCGAGGCGCCGTGGACGCGCGCGCCGTCGTACGGGTCGAGCTGGAGCGCGATGGCCGCGAGCGTGGTCACCGTGCCTGCGACGCCGACGACCGTCGCGCCAGAGGGCGGCCTCGGCGCAGACGCGAGCGCCGCACGAACCGTCGCCCGGGCTGCGTCGAGCTCGGCGTCGAGCGGCGGATCGCGCGCGACGTGGCGCTCCGTCAGCCGGACGCTGCCCACGTCGAGGCTCACGCGCGCGCCCGGGTCTCGGCCGCTGCCGACGATGATCTCGGTGCTGCCGCCCCCGACGTCGAACACGAGCGTCGGGCCCGCGACCGCGAGGCCCGAGAGCGCGCCGCGGAACGTCAGGCGGGCCTCCTCGTCGCCGCTGACGATCCGGGGCGCGGCGCCGAGCAGCTCCGCGATCTCGGCGGCGAACTCGGGCCCGCCCCGCGCGTCGCGCATCGCGCTCGTGCCGACCGCGGCGAGCGCCGTGACGCCGAGCGCGCGCGCCTCCGCGGCGTACCCCGCGAGGCACGCCCGCGTCCGCTCGCGCGCGGAGGCGGTGAGCTCCCCCGAGCGATCGACGCCCTCGCCGAGGCGCGTGATCGTGGCGCGCTCGACGACGGGCGTCAGGCGGTCGCCGGTCGACTCCGCGACGAGCAGCAGGACCGAGTTGGTCCCGATGTCGAGCGCGGCGACGCGCGTCACTTCGACATCTTGGAGATGTCGAGCATCTCCTCGACGTTCGGCAGCACGACCAGCTCGACGCGGCGGTTCTTCGCCATGTTCTCGGGGCTGTCGTTCGGCGCCGCGGGGTCGGTGTCGCCGTAGCCGGTCGCGGCCCACAGCTTCGCGTCGAGGCCGCCGCCGGCGTCGCGCGCCTCCTTCGGCGCGATGAGGAACATGAGCACCTCGCGCGCGCGCATCAGGCTGAGGCCCCAGTTGTCCTTCAGCGGGCCGGCGTAGGCCTTCGAGTCGGTGTGCCCGGCGACCTGGTAGTGGCGCGCCGCGAGGCCCGCGTCCTTCGAGATGACGTCCGCGACCTGGCGGAGCATGTCCTTGCCCTTGGGCTGCAGGTCCGTCTTGCCGGACGCGAAGAGCACGTCGCCGGGGAGCTGGATCACCATCTGGTTGTTGCGGACGGTCACGTTGAGGCCGAGCTTCGTGAGCGCGTCGAGCTTGGTCTTCAGCTCGTTGAAGCGCCGCTTGATGGCGTCGAGCTGCTCCTTCTCCTTGCGGAGGCGCTCGATCATCGTGCGCTGGTCCTCGGAGAGCTTCGACAGATCGCCCGCCTTGCCGCGCGCGAGATCGAGCTCCGACTTCAGGCCGGCGAGGTCGTCCTGCGCCTTCGCGAGATCGTCGTCGCACTTCTTCTTCTCGCCGTGCACCTTCCCGAGCTTGGCGTTGAGCCCCTCGATCTCCTTCAGCTTGCCCTGCCACTCCTCCTCGCTGTGGCCGCAGCCGACGAGCGTGGGGAGCGTGAGGGCGACGAGGGCGAGGGCGACGTGGCGTGAGTTCATGGCGGTCTCCGGCGGCGAAACCTAGTCGGCCCCGGAGAAGCTCGTCAACGCGAAGAATCAGGCAGAAACCCGTCAAGAAAAAAACGACGAGGCGCAGATTTTTTCGTTGACAGGTGCATTGCGTGGCCATACATCTGTTGCAACATCTGTTGCCGGGCATGGTAGCTCGGCCGGACAGGAGGAGATTTCCATGGCTGCGAAGAAGACTGCGACCAAGACCCCGGCGAAGACCAAGACGGCGAAGCCGGCTGCGAAGAAGGCGGCGCCGAAGACCGCGAAGAAGGCGGCGCCGAAGAAGGCGGCTGCCGCGAAGAAGCCGGCTGCCGCGAAGAAGCCGGCCGCCAAGAAGGCGGCGGCGAAGAAGCCGGCCGCCAAGAAGGCCGAGAAGAAGCCCGCCAAGCCTGGCCCCAAGAAGGCCGGCGGGCGCTCCAAGAAGGAGCCGCCGGCTGGCGTGCCGACCATCCTCGGTGGCGTCCCCCCGCACGTGGGCGACGAGTCCGAGTTAGAGCGGAGACAGTGGCGGACGGCCGGACCTCGAGAGGGGCCCGGCCGTTTGCTTTTTGTGGTTCGACGCCCTCGAGCGTCCCATCGCGGGCGGAGGCCGCGGCGCTAGCGGCCGATGACGACGCGCTCGCCGAGCGCGCGGTCGACCGCCTCGCAGAACCGCTTGAACTCCGGGTACTCGGCCACGGAGACGCGGGTCTTGTCGATCTTGAGGCGAGAGCGGGCGACGATCTTCCCCGGCTGGCGATCGACGGTGATCTCGAGCTTGCCGAACGGGCTCTCGACGCGCCTCGACTCGGGCGCGTGGGTCACCTTCGCCTGCGCGGGGAGCTTGATCGTCCAGGTGTCGTCGAGCGTGTGCGCGAACGCGATGCGCACCGGGTGGTGCCGCGTGGAGAGCGACGCGTAGCGCTCGACGAGGCCCGTGGACGGCGCGGCGACGAACGACAGCTCGCCCTCGGCGCGCCGCGCGAGGCCGAGCGCCTTCGCCTGCACGCGGATCTTCACGGGCGACTCGACGTCCTCGAGATCGCTGACGTCCACGCCGCGCTCGGCGACGGAGAGGCCGCCGAAGGCGGGGCCGAAATCCTCGACGATGCGGCCCTTCTGCGTGGCCTTCGCGTGGAACCGCTGCCGGAACTCGGCCGCGATCGCGCCCGTCGCCTCGACGCGGAGATCGAGCGCGGCCGGGCCGGCGCCGTCTGGCACCGTGACCTCGACCTCGCGCGTGCGCGCGGTCGCGTCGCTCGGCGGATCGGGGACGCGCACGAGCCTCGAGCCGCTCGGCGTCACGATGAGCGCGGGCTGCCCCCGCACGAACGCCGGCAGCTCGCGCGAGCCCGTGTACTCCGCGGTGCCGTCGAGGAACAGATCGAGCTTCGGCACGTACGCGATCGCGTGATCGAAGAGCGCGTACGACGGCGGCTCCGTCGCCGCGTCGCCGCGGAGCGCGCTGCGCACGAGCACGAGGTGCGCCTCGATGCCCAGCTCCCGCAGCATCGTCACGATGACCGTCGCCTTGTCCTTGCAGTCGCCCCAGCCGCGCGAGAGCGTGAGCGCGCACCTGCGCGGGCGGAACCCCTCGATGCCGAATTCGAGCGCGACGTAGCGCGTGCGCTGCACCACGAACGCGTAGACCGCGCGGACCTTCGCCTCGTCGGTCGTGAGGCCCTTCGTGAGCTCGGCGACCTTCTTGCGGACCTCGTCGTCGGCGTCGAGCTGGTCCTTCGCGAGGCCCCAGTACCACTTGCCGACCTCGTCCCACGTCGAGAACGACGACGCGCTCACGGTGGGCACGACCTCGGCGAGCGGCGGCATCGCGGGCTCCTGGGCGATGGGCGCGAGGCGCTCGCCCCGCACGCGCCACGCGTGGAACCCGTCGTCGTCGCGCTCGTCGACCACGAAGCCCGCGGCCGGCGCGCGCACGGAGAGCTTCTTCTCCTTCGGCGCGAGCAGCACGTACTCGAGGCTGCGCACCGGCTCGAGCGCGCCGAGCGCGGCCGTCTCCGAGAAGCTCTCGCCGAACTCGTTGCGCGGCGTGATCTCCTCGACGCGGTAGCGCACCTCGACGAGATCGCCCGCGGACAGGCGCGGCAGCTGCACGTAGAAGGTGCGCTGCGACGTGTACATCGCGATGGCCGGGTTGTCGGCGGGGCCGTCGCCCGTCTCGACCGACTCGTCGACCTTGCCGTTCGCGCGGAACACGCGCGCGGCGCGCAGATCGACCACCTCGCGCCCGGCCTGGTACGGGAACGCGAACTGACGCGCCGCTGCCGCGGCCTCCTCGGTGAGCGGCTGGAACGCGACCTGGTGGAAGCGGCTCGCGAGGCCGTTCTGGAAGACCGTCGTCACGTGCAGATCGCGCAGCGAGCGCCGCGGCACGCCGGGCGGCGGGGCCTCCTTCGCGAGCTCGCGCAGCTTGACGTCGTCCCAGGCGTAGGCCTCGTCCTTTCGCACCTTCGGGGGCTGCTGCCGCTCGAGGTACTCGCGGACGTCCTTCGCCTGCGGGCGCAGCACGAGCAGCCTGCGCAACAGCGCGATCTGCCGCTCCTGCCGGCCCGCCTCGCCCTGCAGATCGGCGAGCGCGCGCAGGGCGTCGACGTCGTCGGGCGCGACGTCCAGGCGCCGCTCGTACAGCGCGACCGCGCGCCCCTCCTCGCCCACGGCGCGGAGCGCGCGGGCGGCGGCGTCGACGCTGGGGAACGCGTCTGGATCGAGCGCGAGCACGCGGTCGGCCGCCCGGAGCGCTGCGGGCTTGTCGCGCCGCGCGACGGCGTCCTCGAGCTGTCCCCGGTGCCACGCGACGTCGTCGGCCCTCAGCGACGCGTACCGTCGCTCGATCTCCTCGGCGTCCGTCTGCCGCCCGACCCCGCGGTACTGCGCCGCGAGCGCGCGCAGCAGCGACAGCGCCGTCGGCGCGCGGCGCACGCCCTCCTCGAGCGCCGCGAGCGCGCTGTGCTTGAGCCCGGCCTCCGAGTACAGCTCCGCGCGGCCGAGCACCGCGGCGACGTGCGACGGATCCTTCGCGAGGAGTCGATCGAAGTAGGGCGTCGCGTCCCGAAAATTCGCGCCCCCGCGCGCGTGCAGCGCCTCGGAGAGCAGCACCGCCGAGTCGTCCTCCGCCGGCGCGAGCCCGGCGCGGGCGCGGGCGATCCACGCGGCGCGCGCGTTGCGGTCTTCGGCGAGATCGCCCGCGAGCAGCAGCCGCTCGGTCGTCGGCGCGAGGCCCGCGGCGCGGGCCGCCAGATCGCGCGCGAGGTGCCGGCCGCGCTCGTCGCCCCCTGTGAGCGCGAGGTACCGCGCCATCGCCTCCAGCTCGTCGGCGCTCGCCTTCTTGTCAGTCGTGAGCGCGGCGAGGCGCGCGAGGGCACCCCCGGTCGCCGCCGGCGCGCCCGCGGCCACCGCCTTGTCGGTCGCGCCCTTCGCGTAGGGATCGCCCTTCGAGACGACCTTCACGCCCTTCGGGGCCTCGGCCTTGGCGCGCCTCGGGCGGGCGTTCTTCGAGGCGGCCTCGGCGTTCGCGAGATCGTGCGACGCCTCGAGGTCGTCGCTGGGGGCGCCGTCGGGGCCGGCGAGCCGCGCTTGCAGGACGGGGCCCTCCTCGTCGCCGCAGACCTTCACGGTGAGGCGGTTCCAGCCGGGCCGCACGTCGACCTTCGCCGCCCATCGATCGGCCTCCACGCTGCGGTAGGCCGGGTCGGCGAGCACCTCCTCCGCGTTGAAGAACGCGCGGAACGCGCCGCTCGCGCCGACCCAGAGCGTGGCGGAGCTCGTCTTGCCGGAGCGCGAGCGCACGAACGTCGTCGCGTCCGCGCAGACCTTCTCGGACGGCCGCACCACGTTGCCGAGATCGAGCCAGCCGAAGCTCGCGAGCTCCGCCGGGATCTTTCGCCACGCGACGGGGCGCTCCTTGCCCTCGTACGCCTTGCCCACGACGAGCGGCTGCGCGAGGTCGTCCTCCGGGCCGAACGCGGTGTGGAGCGAGCCCTTCTCCTCGTTGTCGAAGGGGCCGACCGCGAGCCAGCGTCCGACGTAGCCGAGCGCGGCGAGGCGCCGCTTCGCGCCGTCGAGGTCGCCTCGCCGCCGTCGCGCGTACGCGTGGAGCATCCCGGCGTACGCGCGGAGCGGGGGCTCGAGGGCCGCGTCGCGCTCGAGCGACGCGAGCGCCGCCTCGATCTGGGAAGGATCGGCCTCCTCCCAGCGTCGCCAGAGCCTGCGGAGCGCCGAGTACGCTGCGACGCCTTTGGAGGTGCGCGCGGCCTCGGCGAAGCGCGCGACGCCCGCGTCGACGGCAGCGGGGGCCTCGGCGTGCGCGGAGAGGCCGGCGGTCGACGCGACGACGAGGGCTCCGGGCCAGAGGCGGCTTCTCACGGCGCGGGCATCGTACGCGCGACCCCGCAGGTCAAGCGCCGGGATCTGGGCCGCGCGCCGGCCGCGTGGGTAGGGTGGGGGTTCGCCCCCGATATCCATGTTCAATCCGACGCGCGCTCGAACGCTGGTGGTGCTGACGCCGCTCCTGTGGGCCGGAGGAGGGTGCGACGCGGAGCCGCGGCGCGCGCGCGATCCGTTCGGGCTGACGCCCGCGAGGCCGAGGCCGGGGCCGATGTCGCACCCGCGCCTCTTGCCGCACGATCCGCCGATGTCGACGCCGGGCACGCGCGTGTCGCTCCCGCCCCCGAGCGCGACCGCGAGCGCCGCGCCGCCCGAGCCCGCGCCGCACGAGGAGGACGTCGATCCGGAGTGCCCGCCCGAGATGGTGCTCGTGCACGGCGACTACTGCCCCGACGTGCGGCAGGACTGCCTGCGGTGGCTCGACGCGGACACGCCGCCCTTCCCCCGCACGCGGTGCGCCGAGTTCGCGAGGCCGAGCCGCTGCGTGAGCGAGCACCGCCGCCACATGCGGTTCTGCATCGACAAGTGGGAGGCGGCGAAGGAGCCCGGCGACGTGCCGCTCTCCGACGTGTCGTGGACGCTCGCGAAGGCGCACTGCGAGGCCGCGGGCAAGCGCCTGTGCGAGGAGGCGGAGTGGGTCTTCGCGTGCGAGGGCGAGCACATGTTCCCGTACCCGACGGGGTTCGACCGGCCGACGGGCGGGGTGTGCAACTTCGATCGCACCGATCTCGTGCTGAAGGGCAAGATGAAGGACAACCGCCACGCGGGGCGCGACCACGCCGAGTGCGTGAGCCCGTTCGGCGTCGTCAACCAGGTAGGCAACGTCGACGAGTGGGCGGTGCGCGACGGGCCCACCCACCAGGCGCCGTGGCGCGCGGCGCTGAAGGGAGGCTGGTGGCTGGCGGGTCGCAACCGCTGCCGGCCCGCGACCACGGGCCACGACGAGAACTACCACGACACTCAGACGGGGTTTCGGTGCTGTCGGGACGGCGACGAGGAGTGAGCGCTTGCGCGCGTTGCACAGGCCCTTAGCTTCGAGGGATGTCGTCGAGGTACCACCACACGCAACCCGGCTGGGTCATCCTGGGGTCGACGGTGCCGCCGGCGCTCATCACCCTCGCGGTGGGCACCGTCCCCGAGATCCCCACGTGGCCGACCGGGCTCATCCTGCTCGTCGCGGCGGCGCTGTTCGCGTCGCTGACGGTCGACGTCGCGGACGGCGCGATCGTCGCGCGGTTCGGCCCTGGGCTCATCCGCCGGCGGGTCGCGCTCCGCGACGTGCGCGAGGCGCGCGTCGTCACGAACCGCTGGTGGTACGGCTGGGGCCTGCGCCTCATCCGGGGCGGGACGCTGTACAACGTCTCGGGGTTCCACGCGGTCGAGCTCGCGCTCACCGACGGCCGCGTGTGGCGCGTCGGCACGGATGAGCCCGAGGCGCTGCTCGCCGCGGTGCGCGCGCAGGCTGGCCTCGCCGCCACCGCGGCGTGAGCGGGCTCACAGCGCGCGCGCGACGAGCCGCCGCAGGACCAGCGCGGCCAGCGTCATCAGGGCCAGCTTGCGCGCGACGATCCAGGTGCGGCCGAGCTCGGCGCGCGCGGACGCCACGAGGACCACCTCGACGCCGACGCGCCCTACGAGCATCGGCGCCGCGAGCGCGAGGCCGCCCGTCACGCCCCCGGCGACCGCGAGCGCGAGCGCGCGAGTCCCGTCGCCCACGCCGGCCGCCGTCACCGCGCGCGCGACGTCGAGCGGGCCACCGAGCAGCAGGAATGACAAGGCGACGAGCAGCGCGAGCGCGGCGTCCCACGAGCGCGGCAGATCGGCGAGGCGCGTCGTCGCCTCCAGCGCCGTCACCGTCGCCGCGAGCGGCGCGAGCGCGCCGAGCGCCGCCGCCGTGCCCTGGGCGAGCGCGAGCGACAGGGACGGGCGGAGCAGATCCGCCGCGGGGGCCGCCGCCACGGCGATCGCGCCCGCGAGCGCGAGCCGCGCCGCGTGCGGCAAGGTGCGCAGGCCGACCCACGACGTGACGAGCGCGAAGGGGCCGACGCGCGCCACCCACGCCGCGACCGAGAGCGCGTCGAGCGCCGGGGGATCGCTCACGGCGCGCAGCGCACCCGGCGGAGCTGCGTCCTGCCGTCGCCGGAGTAGAGCACCCACGCGCCCGTCGCCAGCGCGAGCGCGTCGAGGTGATCGACCCGACCCGCGCGCGCGATCTCCACCTCGTCGAGCAGCTCGCCCGTCGCGCCGACCCAGGCGTGCACGATCGATCTCGGCGCGTCGGGCGCGCGCGTGACGGGCCGCACGAACACCGCCGCCGGGCGACCGCACGTCGAGACGGCCACGACGGGCGCGGGGTCGAGGCCGTTCGGGTAGTCGAGCCACGAGGCGTCGTCTCGCGGGCGCGCGCCGGGCGAGAGCGGGACGCGCGCGAGGCCGAACTCCGCGCCGTTCTTCGGCCCGGCGACGAGCGCGATGGGCGCGGGCTGCTGCGGCGAGACGGCGAGCTCGAGCAGGCCGTCGGCAGGCGGCGCGTTCCACGCGACGCTCGGCGCGCCCACCCTCGTCTCCGCCTGCGACAGATCGATCTCGGCGACGTGCACCGGCGCGAGCGCGGTGCGCTGATCGATCCACGCGGCGAGCAGCCGCGCGCCGTCCCGCGCGAGCAGGGACAGCGCCGAGGCGCCCGAGTCACCGGAGAGAGCGACGATCGATCGGCCCTCCACCCAGAGCTTCGCGCGGCGATCGTCGTCGTGACCCGCGCGCCGCGCGACGTACGCGACCGCGAGCGCGCCGCCGACCATCGCCGCCGCGGGCGGGTACTCCTCGGCGTCCCGGGCGAGCGTCTCGGGCTCGCCGGGCGCGGCGCCGTCGGACGGGAGCCGAGCGCGGACGAGCGCGCCGGCCTCGACCCACACGGCCCAGGACGCGCCGTCGGATCGCGCGACGGCGGTGCGGCTCCGCGCGAACGCGGCGCCGTCGTCGTCGATCCGGCCCGGCTTGTCGCCGAGCGCGGCGAAGAGGAGCGCGCCGCCGCGCTTGCGCACGACCACGCCGTCGCGAAACAGCATCGCGCGGGAGCCCGTCGCGACGTCGAAGCCCTTCTTGTCGACCACGAGCTTGAAGCCTCGCGAGGTCGTCACCGGGCGCGAGGGCGGCGCGCTGACCGCTGGCGCGGCGCTCGCGGGCGGCGTGACCGGGCGCGCGCTCGGGCGGGGCGCGGCGGCGGCGGAGACCGACGCGCGAGGGGTCGGCGCGGGAGCCGCTCGCGAACCCTTGCCGCACCCGACGCACAAGAGCGACAGCCAGAGCGCGCGGCGCATCGTCGCGTCGAGCGTACCCGACCGCGGGGGAGAATGCGCGAGGACGCTTGTCGTGCTGGCTGATCCGTACGAAGCCTCCTGCTCCGATGCGCCGCCTCCTCCCTCACCTCTTGGCCCTCTCGGTCGCCGCGGCGGCGGGCTGCAAGGACACCCCGTCGCTCGGCCCGGCGCCCGCGGCGTCGATGGCGCCCGTGCCCGAGCCCGCGGGCCTCGTCGCCGAGGTGATGATCCCGAAGCCCGGGCAGACGTGGGCGCGCCTGCGCACGCTCGTCGGCGGCCCGGCGGCGATGCTGCCGCAGTCGTTCGGCATGGGCGCCGCGATGCTGCTCGGCCTCTCGCCGAAGGTCGCCGAGCTCATCGACGCCGAGGTGCCCGCGGTGGGCGCGGTGACGAGCGACGGCAAGGTCGAGCTCGCGGTGCTGGCCATCCACGTGCGCGACGGCCAGAAGGTCATCGACGACATGACGGCGGGCCCGCAGGCGAAGCACCTCGCGCGCGTCGACGCCGTCTCGAAGGTGACGCTGATCGAGCCGAAGCCCGGCGAGACCTCGCTGAACGCGTCGATGGGCGTGACGGGGAACTTCCTCCTGCTCGCGTACGCGCCCGACGCGCTCCTGAAGGTCGGCCCGTACGCGGCGCGCACCGTCTCGACGCGCGCGATGCCCCCCGAGGACGTCGTCGTCGTCAGCCGCCGCGAGGCGCTCGGCGGCCCGGTGCGCGCGCGCGTGCGCGGGTGGTGGAGCGAGGCGAAGAAGACGCTCGAGGAGGCCGATCAGCGCGATCGCGAGCGCCACGGCGGCGCGGCGCCGACGTTCGCCGATCCGAAGGCCGCCGTCGCGAAGGCCGACCAGACCTTCACGTCGCTGTTCGCGCTGCTCGGCGATCTCAGCGAGGCGCGCGTCGCGCTCACGGTCGACGACGCGGGCGCGCACGTGGCGTCGCGCGTCGTCCCCGGCTCGAAGGACGGCCCCGCGTCGATCGAGATCGGCGCGCTCACGGTCGGCGACGCGAGGCCCCTCGCCGAGCTGCCCGAGGAGGTCTCGCTCGCGATGCTCAGCCGCGACTCCCAGGAGCTGCGCAAGCGCGGCGCCGACGACCAGCTCGTCGCGATCGACAACCTGTTCCAGGGCAAGCTCGGCGACGACGACAAGAAGCGCGTGCGGGCGCTGCTCGACACCTGGTCGCAGGGGCGCGGCGACTGGATCGGCGTCGGAGCGTCCTTCTACGGCGAGCGCCGGGTCTTCGGCCGGGTGGCGGTCGCCGACGCGAAGCTCTTCGACCAGAGCGTGAAGGGCACCGTCGAGCTGCTGAAGGTGCCCGCCTTCCGCGAGCCGCTGAAGCACTGGCTGGGCGAGCTCAAGCTCGCGCCCGCGGCCGAGCTCGACGGCGGCGCCGGCACCGTGATCAAGGTCGTGCGCACCCCGCCGGCGCCCGCGAAGAAGCCCGACCCGTCGAAGGACAAATCCAACAAACTTCACCGCACAGGGACCGAGAAGCAGGAGCCGCAGCGGTTCGACGTCGCGTGGTCGATCTCCGACGCGACGGCGTCCTTCGTGATGTCCGACAGCGGCCGCGACTCGCTCCGCGACCTCGCGAAGGCGCGCGACGGCGGGCTCGGCGCCGACCCGGAGATCAAGCGCGCGCTCGAGGCGGTCAAGGGCGACGCCGCCTTCGTGCTGCTCGTGCTGCCGATGCGCACGATCGCGGGGCTGATGATGGCGCGCGTGCCGAAGGAGCCGCCGCCGCCCGCGCCGATCGTCCTGTCGCTCGGGCGCAAGGGCTCGGACGGCTACTTGCAGATCGACGCGTCGACACTCGCGGTGCGCGAGCTCGCGAAGATTCGCAGCGTGCAGTAGCGATCTCTGTTGATCTCTGCGCATGGCCGGCAGCGTCGTCCTCGTCACCGGGTACCCGTCCTTCGGCGCGCGGCAGCTCGTCTCGCACCTGCTCGCGGAGGAGCCGGACACACAGGTGCGCGCGGTCGTGCGCGCGAGCCTCGCGCCGGCGGCGCAGGCGCACCGGGCGTCGCTCGATCCGGCGCTCGCGGCGCGCCTCACCCTGCTCGACGGCGACGCGGCGCACCTGGATCTCGGCCTCAGCGGCCGCGAGGTGCGCGACCTCTCGGCCGAGGTCGACAGGTTCCACCACGCGGCGCAGGTGTCGTACCTGGGCGCCGAGCCGCGCGAGGCCGAGGCGCTGAACGTCGGAGGCACGCGGGAGGCGCTCGCGATCGCCCGCGCGCTGCCGCGCCTGCGCGCGTTCGTCCACCACGGCACGGCGTTCGTCTCCGGCGATCGCACCGGCCTCGTGCGCGAGGACGAGCTCCGGCGCGGGCAGCGGTTCCGCAACGCGGTCGAGGAGACGAAGGCGCGCGCCGAGAAGCTCGTCCGGGACGCGTCCGCGCACCTGCCCACCGTGATCCTGCGGCCCTCGCTCGTCGTCGGCGACTCGGCGACCGGTGAGGTCGACCGGCTCGATGGGCCCTACCTCCTCGTCTTGCTGCTGCTGTCCTCCCCGGTCGAGCTCGCGATCCCGCTGCCCGGCCGCGGGCGCGCCCCGCTGCACATCGTGCCGGTCGACTACGTCGTGCGGGCGGCGCGGCTGCTCGGGCTGCACCCCGACGCGGTGGGCAAGACCTTCCACCTCGTCGACCGCGCGCCGCTCACCGCGCGCGAGGTGTTCGAGCTGGTGGCGAGGGCCGGCGGCAAGCGCGGGCCGCGGGGGTTCATCCCCGCGAACGTCACGCGCGCGCTGTTGCACACGCCAGGCCTCGACAGGTTCGTGAAGAGCCCGCGCGCCTTCTTCGATCAGCTGGTCACCGAGGTGCAGTACGACACGCGCGCCACCGACGCGGTGCTCGGTCACGCCGTCTCGTGCCCGCCCTTCGCGAGCTACGTCGACCCGCTCGTCACCTACGTGCGCGCGCGCGTCGAGGAGGAGCGCGAGCGTCGCCGCGCCGAGGGCCCCGACGACGTCGAGGACTCGCTGACGTGACGGCGGCGCGTCGGCACGCGGCCGAGGTAGCGGTGCTCGTGGGCGTGGGGCTCGGGGTCGCGACGTGCATGGCGCGAGAGCCCGCGGCGCCCCACGTCCTCGCCACGCCGGCGCCGTCCGTCGCGGGGCCCCCGGCCCCGTCGACGAGCGCGCCCGACCCTCCGCCGACCGAGAGCGCGGCGCCCCCTCCCGCGTCCTCGTCGGCCGCGCCGCCCGATCCGCCGCCGAAGGGCGCGCTCGCGCTGCCGAGGTTCTACGCGGCCTCGCGCGCGCTCGCGCGCGCCGAGCGCAAGGAGCATGTTAGAATAGTTTGGATAGGAGACTCGCACACCGCGGCGGATCTCTGGACGGGCGCGGTGCGCGCCGAGCTCACGAAGCGCCTCGGCGCGGGCGGTCCCGGGTTCGTGCACGTCGGCTGGGCCGAGAACAAGTACCGCCACGACGGCGTGCGCCTGGAGACGCAGGAGAAGTGGAGCGTGCTGCCCGTCCCGTACCCGACGACGAAGCGCGCGGGCGACGGCGTGTACGGGCTCGGCGGCGTGCGCCTCGTGCCCGCGAGCGGCGACGCGCGCGCCTCCGTCGAGGTGCTGGCGAGCGCGACCCCGAAGTCGACGAAGCTCACCTGGGAGCTCGCGTACCGCCTCGGGGACGGCGGCGAGGTGCGCGCGGCCGTGGAGGGCGAGCCCGCCGCGCTCACCGACGAGCCGAAGGGCGCGGGCGCGGTGCGGCACCACAGGTTCACGAGCCACGGCGCGTCGGGCAAGCTCGTCGTCGCGACCCGAGGGAGACCCGAGCTGCTCGGGGTCGTCGTGGAGGGCGACGCGCCCGGCGTCGTGCTCGACACGCTCGGGCTGAACGGCGCGCGCGTCGGGACATGGACGGCGCGCGACGACGCCGCGTGGACGGCCGAGCTCGCGCGCCGCAAGCCCAGCCTGGTCGTCGTCGCGCTCGGCACGAACGAGTCGTCCGACGTCGCGCCGAGGAGCGAGCGCTACGAGGCAGGCGCGGACGAGCTCCTGTCGCGCGTGGCCCGCGCCGCGCCCGACGCCGACTGCCTCGTCGTGCTGCCCATGGACCGCGCGGGGATTGAGTTCGGGCCGCGGCTCGCGGTGATCTCCCTCGGGTTCACCGCGGCCGCCAAGAAGCACGGGTGCGCGACGTGGAGCGCGCTGTCAGCGATGGGGGGGCCGGGATCGATGACGGCGTGGTCGCGCGAGTCGCCCCCGCGCGCCGCGCCCGACGGCGTGCACCTGACCCCGAAGGGCTACAGGTACCTCGGCGAGCGCCTGGCGCGCGACCTCGGGGCGGAAGACTGACGCGGCCGGGCCACGCTCCCCAGATCGCCTACGGGGCCGACTCCGCGCGCAGCTCCTCGCAGGTGGAGCCTGCCGCGACCGTCTCGCCCGGCTTGCCCTGCTCGACCTTCTCGCGCGTGACGGCGATGACGGGCTTGCCGTCGTCGCAGACCTTCTCGAGCTCGGCGAGGCGCGGCGCGTCCTCGCGCTTGAAGTGCACGCCGTACGCGGGCACGCGGCACGCCGTCGCCTTGTCGGCCTGGTAGAGCGCGTCGTGGACGACCTTGACCGACGCGTCGTCGGCGAGGAACGTGACGACGCGCAGCGACGCCTCGCGGGTGTTCCGGTCGGCGCTCCTCGCGTCGGCGAGCAGGCGCCTGCGGAGCGCCCCGTCCTTCTGGGCCCGGACGGCGAGCTCGCAGCGCACCGGCAGGATGTGGAGATCGTCGCACTGCGCGGCCTCGTAGAGGCCGCAGTCGTGGCTGCGGCGCGCGCGGTCGATCAGCTCGTCGTTCGTCCAGCGCGGCAGCGCCTTCTCCGCCGGATCCTCGGCCACCGTCGAGTGGCCGCCGTCGCGCTTCTCGTCGTCCTTCTTGCAGGCGACGAGGGAGACGGCGACGCCGACGACGACGGCGAGTGCGAGCGAGCGTGGCATGGCGCCGCGCCTTATCACACGCGCGTGGGCGTGCACATTTGCGCCACGTCACAGGCACTCGCTGACGCAGAGCTTCGCGACGTCGCCGCACTTCTTGACGCACGACGTACGGTCACACTTGCTCGCGCAGCGGGAGAACTGGTCGCCGCAGTCGCGAAAGCAGAGCTGGCGCGAGCTCATGCCCGGATCGTCGGCGACCGTCGAGATCGCCTCCGCGCTCGGGTGGGCGGCCGGCGTCGGCGCGGACGACGCGCTCGGCGGGGGCAGCACGCTCGGGCCGACGGGCTTCGCGTCGCCGGACGTGAGCGTGCGCGATCGGGACGTCGCGTACTCGACGCGATCGGCGCTCTGCCCGTGCGTGTAGCGGCGCGACCACTCCGTCCAGCAGGTGAGCCGCTCGTCGCGCGTCCGGCTCGGCTCGGCGTCGAGGCGGTAGCAGCGCTCGAAATGCACGTCGCCGTCGAACACGGCCTGGTAGCTCGCCCCGCACGCGGGGAGCAGCGCCAGGAGCAGGGAGGCCGACGTCGCGCGCACGCTCTGCGAGGCTACCACCCCGGACCGGAGCACCTCACGACTTCCAGACCGACGGGATCGGATCTCGACGCACGCCGCCGCGTCAGCCCTGGAACGCGATGGTCGGGCGAGGCGCGCCGCTCGGCCACTTGATGTTCAGGAGCGCGCCGCCGTGCGACCAGCTGAACGACGCGTCGCACGAGCGCCCGCGCAGGATCGGGGTGACCAGGCTCGTGATGCCCCCGCTGCCGAACGTGTAGGTGTCGGACGTGCAGCCGCCGAGCGCCTTGACGGCGAGCGGGGTGCCTCCCACGTCGTTCTTGCCGCGGCAGGAGACGCGCAGCCACTCGCGCAGCATCTTGGTCTCGCAGCCGAGCGGGCTCGAGCGCCGCACCGAGATCTCGCGCGTGACGGCGGCCCACTCCGCCACGGTCGGGACGGGCGAGCGCGTCGCCGGGATCTCGGCGGGCAGCCCGTCGGGCCCCATCGCGCCGGGGCTCGCGGGCGCGGGCGTCGCGGGCGGAGCCGCAGGTGCCTGCTTGGCGGGCTGGGCGGGCTGGGCGGGGCCAGCCTTGGCGGGCGCGACGGGCGCCGGCTCGGGTTGGGACGAGTCGCCGCCCGACGAGCGAGAGCAGCCGGCGAGCAGGGAGGCCGCGGCGAGCGCGCCCAGGATCGCGGTGAGGTTCGTGTGGTGAGGCATCCGCCCAGGGTACCGGTCGCGACACGCCGCTGTCAGGCGGATTGTTCGCCTCAGGGCGGATCGTCCTCGCGGCGTCGCCGGAAGTACTCGCTCGCCCACGCGCGCAGCTCGGGCCGCGCGAGCGAGAAGGCGAGCGGCGCGCCGGCCGTGTCCACGAGATCGCGCGCGGGATCGAACCGGAGCGCGGCGAGCTCGCGGTTGCGCTCGAGGTAGCTGCGGTGCCGGAGCGCTCCGTGCCACAGGTGCAGCAGCGTCCCGCTGCCGCAGGCGACGCCGCGCCCCCCCGCCGCCGCGGCGACGCGCGCAGCCCACGCTCGAAAGTGCCCCTCGTGCGCGGAATTCCCGCCGAAGATCCGCGCGACGCAGGCGCTGTCGAGGCCGCCCGCGAACGCGTGCGCCATCACGTGATCGGCGCTGCCCGCGACGCACCCTTCGTACAGCCCGCAGGCGTCGAGCAGCTCGCGGCGAGCGGCCCAGGCGAACCCGGTGTGCCCGTGGGGATCGTAGCTCCCCTGGTGCAACAGCCCCGGATCGCGAGCCACCTCGTGACAGAACGAGGCGTAGCGCTCCGTGGACGAGCCGTCGTCCTCCTCCGCGCCGGGCGGGAGCCGGACGGCCCGCGCGAACGGCTGCGCGACCGGCGCGCGCTCGAGCAGCGCGCTCGTCTCCTCGGCCCAGCCGTCCTCGAGCAGCACGTCGGCGTCCAGCCACGCGACCTTGGGCACCCAGCGCGGCACGGCGCGGAGCGCGAGGTTCAGCAGGCGCTCCTTCTGCCAGAGGACGTCGCGCGCGCGCACGTGCGAGACATCGGGCGCGGGCGGCAGCGTCGGGGGCTCGTCTCCGAAGGTGCACTCGACCGTGACGACCTGCACGCCCTGCCGCGCGAGGCGCGCCCGGAACAGCTCGTAGTTGCGGGGGCGCCGCCGGTAGCCGGCCGGGTTGAAGTGACAGGTGATGGCCCACAGATCCAGCGTCACCGTGGCGTCGGCGCCTCCGCGCAGCACCGGAACCCGAGGTGGTAGTTCTTGTGGCTGGTGGGCGCGTCGAGCGTCGACGGGTGCCAGTCGGGCGCGCGGTAGTTGCAGTCATCCGCGTGCGCCTCGGTGCGCCCGAAGGCGAACCACGATCCTTTCATCTCCGTCTGCCCCCTGCCGCCGAGCTCCGCGGGGCGGAGGGGGAGGCTCATGTGCTCGGCCACGTTGCCGTGCTGATCGTAGACCCCGATGGGGCTGACGCACCCGGCGAAGGCGCCGACCGGGTACGTGTTCGATCCACACACTCCGTACCCTCCGCCCGGGCACCGGGGCGTGATGAAGCTCGCGGTGGCGCAGCGCGCGTGGTCCTTCGCGGGGCCGTACGCCCACACGCGGGCGCGCTTGTTGTTGTGAAAGAAATTGGAGTCACCCCGGTTGCGCGAGAAGTCGTACGCGGCCTCGGGCGGCGCGAGTTCGCCGGTGCACGCGCCCTCCCACTCGTGCGAGTCGCACAGGCGCTTGCCGAGCGCGCCGCAGAGCGCGGCGGCCTCGCTCGCGCGGACGTGCACGACGGGCAGCTCGCACGGCACACCAGGAAACTCGTACTGATCGATGCACACTGTCGTCGGCTGGCCACCGGCCCGGAGCCGCACCATGAAGGGGTGGCCGCAGCTCGCGTCGCCCTCGACGAAGCGCTCGACCGCGCGCACGCGGCGGCACTCCGCGCGGCTCATCGGGTGCACCGAGATCTCGGGGTTGCCCTGGCCGAGGTCCGGGGAGCGGCGGAGCAGGTCCTCGACGACGCGGCGCCCCTCCTCGCCGAGCCCCTGCTCGCGCGTGAGGACGTCGAGGAGGCGCGCCCGCTCCGACTCCAGCGTCCCAGGGGCGGGATCCTCTGGCGCGGGGTCGGCGCTCGGCGCGGCCGAGGGCTCGGGCTCGGGCTCGGGCTCGGCGGGCGACGGGGCGGGCTCGGCGCTCGCGGCGACGTGGGGCGGCGCGGCGACGTGGGGCGCCGCGAGCCGCTTCGCGCCGAGGAAGCAGAGGACGCCCGCCGCCAGGGCGAGCGGCGCCGCCCATAGCCCCGAGCGCTCAGCTCGGAGGCTCATCGTCGAGCGAGCCGAGCAAGCGGGAGAGCGCGGCGACGAGCTCGGACTTGTGTCCTGGCGCGACGATCGACGCCTGCTCGACCAGCTCGAGGAGCCTGCGGGCCACGTTGCGCAGGCCCGCGGCCTCGGAGGACTCGGCGCGCGGCGGGCCGCCGAGCACCGCGTCGCCGAACCGCCTCTGCAGGGTCGGGTACGCGCGCCCCTCGTCGATGACCTCTGCTCTCAGCGCGTCGACGAGATCGCGCGGCGCGGACGACCCCTCCTCGGCGCGGCGCAGGAAGTCGACCGCCTGGTACGAGGGGATCTTCCGCCCGACGCCGTCTCGCGAGAGCACCTCGGGCGCGCGCCGCTGGAGGAAGGCGAACGACCCCGTCAGCTTCAGCACGGTCTCGGGGCGCAGGTGCAGCTCGCCCTTCGCGTACGCCTCGAGCGACTCGTACCCCCACGCGCGGTAGCGCTCCGAGCGGGAGAGGGCCGACAGCGCCTCGGCGAGCTCGACCCAGCTCGACTTGAACCGCCGCGTCCGCTCGATGAGGAGGGCGCGCTCGGGATCGCCGGCCTGCGCCTCCGCGGCGCGCTCGAGCTCTCGCATCACCTTCGTCGTCACGGCGGGCGGCGACCCTAACACGCCGCGGGGAGGGGGCAGATCTGCTAGGAGGCGCGTCTCCGTCGCCCTTGGACAAGCTCTTCACCCGCCCGTTCGTGCTCGCGTCCGCGGCGCACTTCCTGCACGCGCTGTCCTACTATTTCCTGCTCGCGCTGCCGGGGTACCTGAAGCAGGTCGGCGCGACCGAGATCGGGATCGGGCTGCTCGTCGGCGTCGCGAGCGCCGCCGCGATCGGCATCCGGCCGCCGCTCGGGAGGATCATGGACACGCGCGGGCGCCGGCAGGTGCTGCTCGTCGGCGGCGGCGTCGCGACGCTCTGCTCGGCGGGCTACTTCCTCGTCACCGGGTTCGGTCCGCTCGTGTTCGCGCTGCGGGTCGTGCACGCGAGCGCGGAGGCGATGCTGTTCGCGGCCCTCTTCGCGTTCGCGTCCGACATCGTCCCGGAGTCGCGGCGCATCGAGGGGATCGCGCTCTTCGGCGTCTCGGGGCTCATCCCGATGGCGATCGGCGCGGCGCTCTCCGACGTCATCATCCAGCGCGGCGGCTACGGGCCGGTGTTCCTCGTCGCGACGATCTCCGCGCTGCTCGGCGCGCTCGCGACCTTGCCGCTGGTCGACGCGCCGCGTGCGCCGGGGGAGCCCCCGCGCGGCGTGTGGGCGAGCGTGAAGCAGCGGGATCTCTTGCCGCTGTGGGCGTGCGGGCTCGCGTTCGCGACGTCGCTCGCGGCGCCGTTCGCGTTCATGAAGACGTACGCCTCGGCGCACGGCAACGGCGACGTCGCGCCGTATTTCTCGGCCTACGGCGTCGCGGCGGCGCTCGTGCGCGTGTTCTTCGGGCGCGCGCCCGACCGGCTGGGCCCGAAGCCCGTCCTGTTCCCGTCGATGCTGGCGTACGTGGCAGGGCTGCTCGCGCTGCGCCTCGGGGACGGCCCCCGCGTGATGGAGATCTCGGGGTTCCTCTGCGGCGTCGGCCACGGCTTCGTGTTCCCGATCATCCTCGGGATGGTGGTGACGCGCGCGCGGGAGCGAGAGCGTGGCGCGGCGCTCAGCGTGTTCACCGCGCTCTTCGATCTCGGCAACGTCATCGGCGGGCCGCTGCTCGGCGTCGTCGCGCGCGGCGCGGGGTACGGCGCGATGTTCGTCACGGCGGCGGCGCTCGCGGCGGGCGGCCTCCTCGCGCTGGTCGCGCTCGACCGCCCGCGGGCGCTCACGGCCCGATGATCTGCGCGAGCAGCTCCTTCGCGCGGGCCGCGGACGGCGCGTCCTTCTCCTTCGCCGTCATCACGACGTAGTAGTCGCCGTCCTCGAACACGGCGACGTTCGCGTCCCGCTTCTTCGCGTCCTTCATGCGCGCGCGGGTCTTCGGATCCTGCCAGGCGCTGAGGACGAGCGACACGGACAGATCGCCCTTCTTGCCGTACGCGGCCGTCGTCGTGACGCCCGGCGACGTCGAGACGCTGTTCGTGGGCTTCGTGAAGCCGGCCTTCTCCAGCCCGGCGACGAGATCCTCCTTCGTCAGGTCGCCGAGGGGCTTGCCGAGCTTCGTCTGTCTCGTTCCCTTGCTCATCTGGCTGGCGTCGGCGCCCGGGACGTCCGTCGCGCCCGGCGCCTTCTTGCAACCCACGACCGACGCCGCGAGGCCCACGCCGACGAGGAACCACGCGAATGAGGAAACCTTCATGTTGCGCAGCCTACCCACAATCGGGCCCATGTGGGCGCCTTTCACGCGTCGAACACGCCGCGCTTCGCCTGGTCGCGCTCGATCGAGCGGAACAGCGCGCCGAAGTTCCCCTCGCCGAACGACAGGTGGTTCTTGCGCTGGATGAGCTCGATGAAGATCGGGCCGACGAGGTTCTTCGTGAAGATCTGCAGGAGGTAGCCGTCGGCGTCGCCGTCGACGAGCACCTGGTGCGCGCGGATGCGGGCGTGGTCCTCCGTCACGTGGGGCACCCGCGTGAAGACCTCGTCGTAGTAGTCGTCGTCGATGTCGAGGAACCCTATCGGCGAGCCGCGGAGCGCGTCGAGCGACGCGAGCAGATCGTCCGTCGCGAACGCGAGGTGCTGGATGCCCGGGCCGTTGTACTCGTCGAGGTACTCGTTGATCTGGGACTTCTTCTCGTCGGCCTCGTTGATGGGGATGCAGAACCTCCCGCACGGCGAGCGCAGCGCGTACGACGTGAGGCCCGTCTTGACGCCGCGGATGTCGAAGTAGCGCACCTCGGTGAACCCGAAGACCTCCTTGTAGAAGCTCGCCCAGCGCTGCATCGTGCCCTTGTGCACGTTGTTGGTCAGGTGGTCGATCACGCTGAACCCCCTCGAGGGCGCGACGTCGGGGCGGTCGAGCGGCACGAACCCGAGCCGGCGGTAGCGCTGCTCGAAGGGCGCGTCGTAGCCGTCGACGAGGTAGATGAGGCTGTCGCCGATGCCGACGATCGCGGGCAGCGGCTGGCCGTCGCGCGAGAGATCGCTCGCGGTCGCGGCCACGGCGCCGCGCGCTCGCACGGCGGAGAGCGCCTCCGTCGCGCCGCGCGTGCGCCAGCCCATGCTGCTGATCGACGGCCCGTGCAGCGCGCCGAACCGCGCGGCGAAGGTGTCCGGCGCGCGGTTGACGAGCAGCGTGATGTCGCCCTGTCGGTACAGATCGATCGCGAGGCGCTCGTGGCGCATCGACCGCGAGAAGCCGAAGGCGGTGAACAGCTCGTGCAGGCGCGCGGGATCGGGCGAGACGAACTCGACGAAGTCGATGCCGTCGAGCAGCGCGGGGTTCGGGTGCGTGGTCATCGTGGCTCCTCTCGTCCTCAGGGCTGCGGCGCGGGCGACCAGCTGCGCCAGTAGTCGGGCGACTCGACCCCCGCCGCGCCCTCGGCGACGCGGAGCGGGCGCTTCGTGTCGAGCATGACGGCGATCTCGTCGGTGTGCGTGGCCGAGCGGGCGCGGCCGGACGCGCGCGGCTGCGGGCCGTGGTGGATGCCCTGCGGGTGCAGCGTGAGCATCCCGGCCGTGATCCCGTCGCGCGAGAAGAACTGCCCCGCGTGGTAGAAGATGACCTCGTCGAAATCGATGTTGGAGTGCATGAAGGGCACCTTCATCGCGGCCGGGTCTCCGTTCTCGAGCGGGCGCGGCACGAAGGTGCAGACGACGGCGTTCCTCATCACGAACGTCGAGTGCACCGACGGCGGCAGGTGGTACCTGTCCGACAGCACGGGCCGCAGGTCACGGACGTTGAGCTGCTGCACGGTGAGCGTGCCCTTCCAGCCGATCGTGTCGAGCGGGCAGTGCGGGTAGAACACCCGCGTCACCTCGCCGAGGCGCGAGATGCGGAGCTCGTACTCGCCGCGCGCGTCCGGGCCCAGCGACGAGCCAGGCTCCGGCGACGGCGCGCGCACGAGCGCGGGATCGATGATCGCGTGCTGCCCGAGCGGGCCCCTGTCCGGGAAGGCGACCTCGCTCGCCGCCTCGACCGTGAGCACCTTCGTCTCGGAGGTCGGCGCCAGGCGGTACACGCAGCCGCGCGGCACGACGACGTAGTCGCCGGGCTCGTACGCGAGCGGCCCGAAGTCCGTCTCGATCCGCCCCGCGCCCGCGTGAAAGAACAGGATCTCGTCGCAGTCCGCGTCGCGGAAGAAGTACGGCATCGGCGCCGAGAGCGTGGCCATCGACAGGGCGACGTCGTCGTTCTCGAGCAGCCGCACGCGCGCGGCCAGCAGATCGCCGCCGCGCGCGGCCTCGAGCCGTCGCAGATCGTACGCGCGCGGCCGCAGCGGCCCCTCGATGCGCGTCCACGCGACGGGCGCGTGCGCGCGGTAGAGGTGCGCGTAGCGACCGAAGAACCCGTCGCGGGCGTACTCCTCCTCGACGGTGCCCTCGGGGACGCCGACGTGGGCCTGCAGGGCGACGCGCCCTCTCACGTAGGGGATGTTCATGGGCGGAGGTTGATCCGAGACAATGTCGCGAGAAAGCACTAAGATCCGCGTAACATTGTTCGTCATTTGTACTTTGTCCCGATGGCGGTGACGCTCGAGCAGGCCCGCGCGCTCGACGCGCTCGCGCGCCACGGCACGTTCGCGAAGGCGGCGGCGGCGCTGAAGAAGCAGCACTCGGCCGTGGTCTACGCGCTCCGCACGATGGAGGCGGAGACGCGCCTCTCGCTGCTCGATCGCTCGGGGTACCGCACGCGCCTCTCGCCGACGGGAGAGCTCGTGCTCGCGCGGTGTCGCCGCTTGCTCGACGAGGAGCGCGAGCTCGACGCGCTCTGCGAGGTCGCGCGCTCGGGGTGGGAGCCCCGGCTCGGGGTCGTGTTCGACGGCGTGGTCGACGCCGGGCCCATCCTGCGGGTGGTGGGCGAGCTGACGCGCGCGCGCGCGACGACGTCGCTCCACGTGACCGCGGAGTTCCTCGGCGGCGTCGAGGCGGCGTTCGTGCGCGGGGAGGCCGATCTCATGGTGTCGGTGCTGCCGCCGCGGGCGCTCTCTCTGTCGTCGCGGGCGATGGCGCCCTTGCCCGCGCGGCTCGTCGCGCAGCGCGGGCACCCGCTCGTCAAGAGAGGCGCCGCCGTCGGGGACGACGACCTTCGGCGCGAGGTGCTGCTCGTGGTGCGCGGCGGCGATCCGCGCCTGCGGCTGCCGACCGCGGGGCTCGGCGTCCAGACGATCGTCAGCCTGAACGACTTTCACGCGAAGAAGACGGCGCTCGTCGAGGGGCTCGGGTACGGCTGGATGCCCGAGCACCTGATCGTGAAGGAGCTCGCGCGCGGCCAGCTGGTGCAGCTCGCGTGGAGCGGCGGCGCGTCGTCCTTCACGTACCGCCCCCGCGTGTACCGGCACACGGGCCGCGCGCTCGGCAAGGCGGGGACGCGGATCATGGAGGCGCTGACGCGGCCACCGTAGGCCGGCGAGGCGTGGTAGCGTCGCCGGCGCGATGCGCGGCCACGTCCACCGCGACTTCGAGGCAGTGGCGAGCGCGCTCCGGCTCTCGGTGCCGCGCGCAGGCCCGGGGGGCGCCGCGGTCGCGGTCTACCACCGCGGGGAGAAGGTCGTCGATCTCGCGCTCGGCACGCGCGACCGCGCCGAGAGCCCCTTCGAGCCGGACACGCTCGCGATCTCCATGTCGACGACGAAGGGCGTGACCGCGACCGCGCTGCACGTGCTCGTCGACCGCGGCGAGGTGTCGCTCGACGCGCCGGTCGCGCGCTACTGGCCCGAGTTCGCCGCCCGCGGCAAGGGCGCCATCACGGTGCGCCACGCGCTCGCGCACCAGGCGGGCCTCTACCTCGTCGCGCCGCTCGTCGAGCGGTTCGAGGATCTGTACGACTGGGACGCGATGCAGCGGCGGCTCGCCGACGCCGAGCCCGCGCACGCGCCCGGCGCCGCGTCCGGTTACCACGCGTTCACGTACGGCTGGCTGATCGGCGAGATCGTGCGCCGGGTCGCGGGGACGCCGACCTTCTCGGAGGCGCTCGCGGAGCTCGTCGCCAGGCCGCTCGGACTCGACGGGCTGTTCGTCGGCGTGCCCGAGGGCGAGCTCGCGCGGGTGGCCGAGATCGTCGGCGTCTCGCGGCTCCCCGAGCTCTCCCGGCGCGGCGCGCGCGTGGGCCGCCGCCTCGTCGGGGGCGCGCTCCGGGCGCTCGGCGCGCCGACCGACGTCGATGACGCGGCGGGCGCGCTCTTCCCGCCTGGCATCACGCGCGTCGATCTCGGCTCGCGTGAGCTTCGACGCGCCGAGCTGCCGGCGGTGAACGGGCACTTCGACGCGCGCTCGCTCGCGAAGCTGTACGCCGCGCTCGCGGGCGGCGGCTCGATCGACGGCGCGCGGCTGCTCTCGAGGGCGACGATCGAGGAGGCTCGGCGCGATCAGTCGGGGTATTTCTCGCTCTGCCGGGTGATCCCGTTCCCGCTGCGGATGAAGCTCGGCTACCACCGCGCCATCTCGCTCGGCGTGCGCGTGCCCGCGCTCGGGACCACGCTCGACGTCGGCGTGGCGAGCCCCGCGTCCTTCGGTCACTTCGGGTTCGGCGGATCCGGCGGGTGGGCCGATCCAGAGCGCGAGCTGTCGGTGGGGCTCGTGACGAACACGTTCTTCGGGCGGCTGCCGATGGATCTACGCGCCGTCGCGGTCGCGACCGCCGCCGCCTGGGCGGCCGACCGCCGCTGAAGAGGTGCTGCACCGGGCGATGCGTCGGTCGGCCTCCTCGAAATACTCGGGGACCGATCACGCCCCGGGAGGGATCACCGACGGCATCGCCCGCCGGAGCGCCCGCGAGAGGGCCGCCGTGTGCTCGTACGTGCACCCTCGGCCACCGCCCATCAGCCTCGGCTCGAGCGTCGTCAGCGCGACCATCTCTCTCGCCCACTCGTCGGGCTCCGCGCCGCCCTCTGCGTGGCCCTCGCGGCACCCCGGACCCGCGTCGAGCAGCACGCCGAGCGGGGCCTCGACGTCGCCGCGGAGCGCCTCGAGCGCGCGCCGGATGGCCGCCGAGCTCGCCGAGCGGACGAGCAGCGCCGCCGCCCCGAGCTGCTGCAGCTCGCGCGCGCGCGCCGCGAGCCAGCCGAGATCGGTCGTGTCCTCGACGTCGAGCGCGGCCCAGACCGGCACGTGGGTCGCGAGCGCGGCGCGCGCGGCGGTGATCACGTCGTCGGGCGCGCCGCGCGCCTTGACCAGCACGAGATCGGCGCCCGCGGCGACGAGCCGGGCCGCGTGCAGATCGAGCTCGTCGGGGCTCTCCGTCGCGAAGGACTTCACCAGCACGCCCGCCACGCCCACCGGGCGACCGGCGCGCTCGGCCGCCTCGATCGCGCGGTCGACGGCGCGAGAGGTCAACGCCGCAGAGCGGAAGGCCATCCCCGCGAGCGCGAGCGCGCGCGGCGTCGTGTCGCTGGTCAGCGTCGAGACGACGTCGACGCCCGATCTCACCTCGACGTCGTAGTGGGACGCCGCGACATCCGCTTGCTCGCGCACGGCGCGCCCGACGCCGCCGTCCTCCTCGGGCGCCACGCCCCGCGCGCGGAGCGACGCCGCCGCGTCCCCGCCCAGCAAGAGCGGTCGTCCGGCGCGCAACCGTGCGGACAGGGCCTCGTACACCGGGGTCATGGCGGCGCGGCAGGATACAGCGCAACGAGGCGGGCGAGCCCGCGACAAAAAAAGGGCAGCGTCCGGGGCGGGGGGGGGAGGGACGCCCTCGGACGCTGCGGACCGGCATAGAGCACGCGGCGTGCCAGCCAGGATGCTCAATCAATTCAACATGTTCGCGCCGTGCGCCGTTGCAGATCCGAAACGGCGGTTGCAGCGCTGAGGCGCGCGCCGACGAGGCGGCTCACGCGACGCGGGCCCGCGTGGGCGCGGGCTGGTCCCGGACCGCACCAGGAAATTCACGCTGCGCTCTCCCACACACCCTCACGACCCCGGGCTCGCGGCGCTAGGGTCCGCGCGATGCCGCTCCCCGTCGTCACGCTGAAGCCCGGACACGTCCAGCCCGTGTGGGCGGGGCACCCGTGGGTGTTCCAGCAGGCGATCGCGGGGGCGACCGGGGGGGCGAGGCCGGGCGATCTCGTGGCGGTGCACGATCCTCGCGGCACGTTCCTCGGCAAGGGGCTCTACTCGCCTGGATCCGCGCTCGCGGTGCGCATCCTGACGCGCGACGAGCGGCAGGAGATCGACGGCGAGTTCTTCCGCGAGCGGGTGCGGCAGGCGCTCGATCGCCGCGCCGCGCTCCACCTGCCCTGCGCCGACACGAACGCGTACCGGCTCGTGCACGCCGAGGGCGACGGGCTGCCGGGCCTCATCGTCGACGTGTTCGACGACGTCGCGGTGGTGCAGCTGGGCTCGCTCGGGATGAAGCTCCGCGAGGGGCTGGTGTTCGAGGCGATCGACGCCGCGCTCTCGCCGCGCGCGATCCTCGACCGCACGAGCGCCGAGATGGCGAAGCGCGAGGGCTTCGAGCCGTCGCGCGGCGTGGTGCGCGGCGATCCCTCGGCGGGCGTGCTCGCGTTTCGCGAGCGCGGCTTCGCGTTCTCGCTCCCCGAGGAGCTGGGTCAGAAGACGGGCTTCTACTTCGATCAGCGGCCGCTCCGCGCGCGGGTCGAGCAGCTCTCGCGCGGCGCGACGGTGCTCGACGCGTTCGCGTTCATCGGCACGTTCTCGCTGGCCGCGGCCCGCGGCGGCGCGCGCGAGGTGACGGCGTGCGACGCGAGCGCGCTCGCGCTCGAGGTGGGCGCCGAGACGGCCCGCGCGAACGGCCTCGCCGATCGCGTGCGCTGGGTGCGGGGCGACGCGCGCGAGGCGCTCGCGAAGGCAGGCGCCGAGGGCGGCCGCGATCTCGTCATCTGCGACCCTCCGAAGCTCGCCCCGTCGCGCGGCAAGCGAGAGGCGGCGCTCTCGATGTACAGGCGCCTCGCGGAGGCGGGCGCGGCGGCGACGAGGCCCGGCGGCCTGCTCGTGTTCTGCTCGTGCTCCGCCGCGGTCAAGCTGGACGACCTGGTGCGCGCGCTCGCGCTCGGCGCGGACGCCGCCGGGCGCACGGCGGTCGTGCTCGAGCGGCATTTCCAGGGCGCGGATCACCCGGTGCTCGCGGCGTTCCCCGAGGGGCTGTACCTGAAGAGCCTGATCGCTCGGATCGAGCGGCGCCGATGAAGCCGCTCTCCGAGCTCTCGTCGCGCGAGGCCGCGCGGCTCGTCGCGGTCGCGACCGATCTCGACGACACCGTGCTCGATCACGGCCGGCTCGGCGTCGACGCGCTCACGGCGATCTCGCTGCTCGGCGACGCGGGGCTCGACGTCCTCATCGCGACGGGCAGGCCGCTCGGGTGGGCGGAGGTCGTCTGCAGGCTGCTGCCCGTCGCCGCGGTGCTCGCCGAGAACGGCGCGTGCGCGGCGGTGCGGGACGGCGCGCGCGTCGTCACGAGGTTCCGCGCGACCGAGGCGGAGCGGCGATCGAGGTCGGCGCGGCTCGACGCGCTGGTCGCGGAGCTCCTCGCCCGCGTGCCGTCTGCGCGCGTCACGGACGACGCGTGGATGCGCGCGACCGACCGCACCTTCGACGTCGGCGAGACATGGCGCGCGCCCGCCGAGCACGTCGCCGAGCTCATCGCGATCGCCGCCGCCCGCGAGGCGCGCACGTCGGTGTCGAGCGTGCATCTTCACGTCACGTTCGAGGGCGACGACAAGGCGAGCGGGATCGCGTGGCTCGCGCGCGAGCTGTTCTCGCTCGATCCGACGGCGGCGCGCGCCCGCGTGGCGTTCGTGGGAGACAGCGGCAACGACGCGGCGGCGTTCGCGGGGTTCGAGACCACCTTCGGCGTCGCCAACGTGCGGCTCGCGCGCGGCCTCAGCGTCCCGCCGCGCTACGTCGCGCGCAGAGAGCGGGGCCTGGGCTTCGCGGAGATCACCCGCGCGATCGTCGACGCGCGGGCTCGGGAGCGCGCGCGATGATCCGTCGCGCCGCCCTGCTGTCGCTGTCGCTCTCGTCCTGCTTGCCGAACGGCCCGCCGTCCGGCGCGCCCGAGCAACCCGCGCCCGCCCAGGCGACGCGCAAGCGCCCGCCGCCCGCGGCGCCGCTCCAGGCGCCCGCCGCGAACGATCCCCTCCTCTCGGAGCCCTTCTCGGACGACTTCGAGCGCGGGAGCCTCGGCCCCGACTGGCGCGCCGTCGGCTGGGGCGCGTGGAAGATCGAGGGCGGCAAGCTCTGCGGCCGCAGCGCGCGCAACCGCGGGGTGTGGCTGCGCCGGCGGCTCCCGTTGAACGCGCGCGTCGAGGTGGACGCCACCTCGTCGTCGCCGGACGGCGATCTGAAGCTCGAGGCGTGGGGCGACGGCGCGAGCGGCGCGACGTCGACGTCCTACACCAACGCGACCTCGTACCTCGCCATCCTCGGCGGCTGGAAGAACACGCTGCACGTCCTCGCGCGGCTCGACGAGCACGGCGCCGATCGCAAGGAGCTGCGCCTGGGCGCGCCCGACGATCCGCGCGCCCAGCGCGTCGCGTCCGGCCAGACGTACCGCGTGCGGATCGAGCGCCGCGACGGCCGCACGGTCGAGCTGTGGGTCGACGACGCGAAGATCCACGCGTACGAAGATGACGCCCCGCTCTCCGGCCCCGGCCACGATCACCTCGGGTTCAACGACTGGGAGGCCCACGTGTGCTTCGACAACCTCAAGGTCACCCCGCTGTGAGGCGGGCGCTGTCGCGCAGCTGCCGTAGGCAGGAGTGACCCCCGCAGATCGCCGACGTCGAGGTGGTTGCAGGGACCTGGCGACCCATCAGGGCACCTCAATGAACTCGTCGACGAAGTGACAGCGGGAGAGGTGGCGTCGACGCAGCTCATGGCACCGGCGGGTCGGGCGGCGACGCGGTGCCCCCGTTCGTGAGATCCCACATCGACGCGACCTGGCAACCAGGTTCGACCTTCACCATGCGGTACCACTGATTCGGCAGCGGGATCATGTCGTTCGGTTGGGCCAGCGAGTCGTCCTTGAAGCCCAGCCACGTCTCGCCTTCGCCCTGGAAGGCGGAGAGGTAGTACGCGGTCCCGCCGATCTTCTTGCAATACTTGTCGAGCGGGCAGCGCGAGTGCGTGAGCACCTGCGTCTCCGGCCCCACGTTGCCCTTGTCGTCGAAGTCATAGCGGAAGACGAAATAGACGTCGCTCGCCAGCACGCTCCATCCGCCGTCCGCGCGCTGAAAGGGGGCAAACCAGTAGAATGACCGTTGCCCAAGCATTCCATTCACCAGTACGTCGTGTGTGGGCAGCTCACGCAGCCACTCGACCTCCCCGCTCCGACTCAGCTTGGCGACCGACCAGTACAGATGTGTGCCCGACACGACCAGGGCGCCATCCGAACCGACGCCGACCCCAGGCACCGATCCCATCGACCCCAGGGGCCCCTCGATCGTGATCCCCTTCTTGTTCGGCGTCAGCGCCTTTCGCTGCCGGTCCCACCCTGCTACCCAGCTCTTCACGGAGCCCTGAGGGTAGGTCCACCACGTGTCGCCTGACACCGGATCCGTGCGGATGTCGGACTCGAGGAGCACGCTCCCGGCTTGTTCCAGCACGAGGACGGGCGCGTCGGTCAGGTTGCCGGCGGCGTCGTACAGCGCGACCTCGACGCCCTTGCCCGCGACGAGCGCCATCACTTGGTAGTGCTCGCCGTCCCAGCCGACGTACATCGGCTCGGCGCCCCCTGGGGTGCCGAACGGCGGCCACGGCAGTGACGCCTCCCTGACTGTCCCGATCGTTGTACGGTCGAAGAATCGCAGCGTCAGATTCGACCAGCTCCCCACTGGAGCAGGAGGAACCCCGATCACGGCAACCGTCGCGGATGGGTGAAACGCCGCTGCAAAGCTGCTGCCGAAGTCTGTCCCCGCTTCGGTCTGCTTCTGCCCGCCTGCCCACGTTCCCCAGTACGTTCCGCCTGGAGGTTGATAGTAGTAGACATACTCCAGGATCCCTGGGTTCCGGTGCGCGGGGTGCCTC
>JADLFU010000170.1 GCA_020849655.1 Polyangiaceae bacterium
AGCCGACCGAACCGCATCCTGCGCAGCGCCGTCGAGCGCAGGGCGAGGTGAGGGCCGGGCGGAGGTCGACGGCCAACAGGCCGCCGGACTACCAGTATGCGCTGCACGAACCCCGTCTGGCGAGTGCAGCCGGGTAGCCGCAGACTCGGAGCGTGGTCACCGGGGCCGAGGGAGAGGCGAGAGGCCGTGTGGCGCGGCGGAGCCTCTTGTTCCGTGGGGGGCGGAGGCCGCGGCGAGAGGCTGAGGGCCAGCTCGCGTTCGAGTTCGCGCGGCCGGAGCCAGGGGACGCCGAGGCCGCGGGCGTGGGGGGCGTGCCAGCGTCAGGTCGCGAGTGCGACGACCGGGTCGGCGCCGAGGGGCAGCGGCTCGGGGACGGTGAGCGGGCCGATCTCCGCGGCGAGTTGCTCGGGGACGAGCCGCTCGCGGGTGCGCGCCCAGTACTTCGGGGCAAGCTCGAGGTAGCGGGCGCGGGGCCAGTGGGGGAGCACCCGGAAGAAGTCGCGGAGGTAGGCCTCGGGGTCGAGGCGGTGCAGGCGGGCGGAGGCGACGAGGGAGAGGAGGTGCCCAGCGCTCACGGCGTGGTCGTCGCTGCCGACGAAGAGCCAGGCCTTGCGCCCGACGGCAATGGGGCGCAGGTGGCGCTCGGAGCGGTTGTTGTCGAGCACGAGGCGCCCGTCGTCGAAGACGCGCATCAGCGCTTCCTTCTGGCGGACGGCGTATCCGAGGGCCGAGCGCAAGAGGCCGCGCTGGTGCCGGACGTCCTCGTACTCGACGGCCGCCCAGGCGAAGAAGGCGTCGGCGTGGGGCCGCAGGAAGCGGTCGCGCCGGTCCTTGATCTTGGCGGGCGGCTCGTGGGTCCAGGAGGCGTCGAGCTCGAAGATGCGCCCGATGCGGGCGAGGCCCTCGCGGGCGACGGCGCTCTTCGCGAGGGTGGCCTCGAAGAAGTGCCGTCTCGCGTGGGCCCAGCACCCGACCTCGGTGGGGCGCTTCACCGGGTCATCGTCGCCGGACGGGGTTTCCGGATCCCGGAAGAGGATGTCGTAGACGCTCTTGGCGTCGGCTTGGATGTAGCCACCATAACCCTTGAAGAGGGCCTCGACGGCGGCGCTCGTCTCCTTCTTCGTGTATTCGAAGAAGACATGGTCGCGGTCGGCGACGATGACGAAGTAATGGCCGCGGCTACACGCCTGGCGGCCCTTTTCGTGGGTGCGAATGGGCTGCACGAGCACCCCCGTTGCGTCGGTCGCGAGGCAGAAGCTCTCCATCGCCTCGCAGCGCATCGCGGTGATCACCGTCGCGCCCGCGGCCCCCCCGGCGTCCTCCAGCCACCGGCACATCGTGCCGCGATCGATGGGGACGCCGTCCCGCGCGAAGCGGTCTTCGAGGCGGAAGAGCGGGAGCCCCTCGCCGTACTTGGCCATCACGATGTGCGCGAGCAGCGAGGGCGCCGCCAGCGATCGCGAGAACGCCCGCGGCGGCATCGGCGCCACGTCCACCGTCGTCGTGCCGTTCGCGCCGACCACCCGGTACTTCACCCGGGCGATGACCACGCGCGTCATGCCACCCCGCTTGAAGCCGAGCTCGTAGCTGTCGTCGGTGCCGATCCGCTCCGCCTTGCCCTGCGCCACGAGGTCCTCGTAGAGCGGGTCGGTGATCTCGACGCGGTCTTCGGGCAGGCGCAGCTTGCTGAGGTCGCGCCGCCCCTTGGACTTGGACTTGGACTTGCCACGCTTGGGAAGCGGCGAGCTACCGTTGTCTCCGGCGCCATCGGAGCCCTCGTGCCCGCTCTCCTCCTCGTCGGCCGGCATTCCGCTCGTGCCCGCGAGAGCGTCGAGCTGGTGCAGCTTCTCGGCGAACTCGAGCTCGAGCTGCGCCGTGTCCACGCGCTCGGCCTTGGCGATGAAGATGCGCCGCTTCAGGAGCATGAGCTCCTGCAACAGCTCGTCCCGCGACGCCCGCAGGCGGTCGCGCTCCTGCGTCACACGAGCGAGCCGCTCCTCGGCCGCGGCGCGTTCAGCGCGCTCTCTCGCGAGCTCGACGCGCTCTCTCGCGAGCTCGAGCTCGAGCGCCGCCACATGCGCCTCGACCCCCTCGACTCGCACGCCCTCGCCCATCGCGCGCACCTACGTACGCACGTGCGCCGCGCTTGTCGATCCCCCGCGCGAGAAAAAAAAACGGCCGCAAACCGACCGCGCCCCCGGCTCAGCTCATCCTCAGTGCATTCGCGGGCGCCGCGTTCGCGCGACCTTCGGCTCCACCTCGATCCCGTCGAGCAGGTCGTCGAGCTCGCGCTCGCTCAGGCTCACGGCGCTCGTCCCTGGCTCCGTCTCCGGCAGCCGGAACGTCCCAGCGTCGAGCCGCTTGTAGAACAGGCAAAACCCCGTGCCGTCATGAAAGAGGACCTTGATCGCGTCCCGCCGCTTGCCGAAGAACACGAACAACGCGCCGCTTCGCGGCCCCCGCTCCAGCCGCTCGCTCACCAGCCCAGACAGCCGGTCGAACCCGAGCCGCAGGTCGATCGGCTCGAGGCCGACGAAGATCTCCACCCCGTGCGGGATCATGCTTCCACCCCCGCCACTCGGACCACGACCTCGAGTACCCAAGCGAGCGTTGCCCGCTCGAACCCACGCCGCACGACCACGTGCGCCCGCCCGACCTCGATGACAATGGGCGTCTCGTCGTCGGCCCGCGGCGCCGGTGCTGCGGTCGTAGGGACCAGCGCCGCGCTGCCGCCCTTCGTCGCCGAGGTCGACCGCACGACGCGCGCCAGCTGCACCGAGCCGGGCCGCCGCACCGCGCCCGCCTCGTCACGCAGCCGTCGCGCCCAACCCCGCAGCGCCGCACCCGAGAAGCCCCGCCCCGCGGCGAACCTGTCAGACCCAACCCCGCTCGCCGCCCACGCCTCCACCCGCTCCGACCACAGTGCCTCTCTGCTCATGCCTCCCAGGATGGGGCTTCAAAGATCCCCCTGAAAGACGGTCTCCGTGCAGCGGATACCGAAAAGGACGAGCGCAAGCCCACGGTGTTCACCCCGCGGACGTCCGATGAAGAGAAGGCGACGGGCGGCGGACTCCCGCTCGAGGTGAGCTACGACTGGGAGCACCAAC
>JADLFU010000171.1 GCA_020849655.1 Polyangiaceae bacterium
CCCCCCCCCCCCCCCCCCCCCCCCCCCCCCCCCCCCCCCCCCGGGGTTTGGGGGCCGAGGAGGCCCCCAACCGAGAGCGCCTCCACGCGCCCCGTGGCCCCGCCCACCAACCCCGGCACGGCGACGTGACGAAGCCCAGCGCAGCGCCCCCCCTGCGCGACAGCGCGAAAAATTGAGAAGCTCGCGCAGCCTCCCCGGATACTCTCCCCGCCATGCTCGGCCGCATGATGTCGTTCCCCCTCACGCTCACCCACTTCCTCTCGCGGGCGGCGGCGCTGTTCCCCGACACGGAGATCGTCGCGGTCCGCCCGAACAAGACGCTGCACCGCACGACCTACGGCGCCACGGTCGCGCGCGCCGCGCGCCTCGCGAACGCGCTCACGCGCCTGGGCGTCAAGCCGGGCGATCGCGTGGCCACGCTCTGTTGGAACCACGAGGCCCACCTCGAGGCGTACCTCGCCGTCCCCGCGATGTGCGCCGTCGTCCACACGCTCAACCTGCGGCTGCACCCGAGCGAGATCGCGTACATCGCGCGCCACGCCGAGGACACCGTTATCATCGTCGACCAGTCGCTGCTCGGGCTGTTCGAGAAGTTCCGCGCCGAGGTCCCGAGCCTGCGCCACGTGCTCGTCGTCCCCGACGCCGGCGGCCCCGCCCCCGAGGGCACGCTCGACTACGAGCGCGAGCTCGCGAAGGAGCGCGACACCTTCGACTACCCCACCCTCTCCGAGGACCAGGCCGCGATGATCTGTTACACGTCGGGCACCACCGGCAACCCGAAGGGGGTCGTGTACAGCCACCGCTCGACGGTGCTGCACGCGATGGCGGCGTGCATGGCCGACGCGCTCGGCGTCTCCGAGTCGGACAACATCCTGCCGGTCGTGCCGATGTTCCACGCGGCGGCGTGGGGCGTGCCGTACGCCGGGTTCCTCTCGGGCGCGAAGCTCGTGATGCCCGGCCCGCACCTCGATCCGGCGAGCCTGGTGGCGCTGATGGCGAGCGAGCGCGTCACGCTGGCGGCGGGCGTGCCCACCATCTGGATCGGCATCCTCGCGTTGCTCGACAAGGATCCGAAGGCGCACGATCTGTCCTCTGTCCGATCGATGGTGATCGGCGGCTCCGCGGCGCCTCCGTCGCTGATTACAGGGTTCGCCGAGCGTCATGGGCTGCACGTCACGCACGCGTGGGGCATGACCGAGACGAACCCCCTGGGCACGCTGGCGCGCCTCCGCCGCGGGATGACCGCCCTCCCCGCGGAGGCGCAGCTCGAGAAGCGCGCCTCGCAGGGCTACGCGGTGCCGTTCGTCGAGACGCGCCACGTCGACGAGGCCGGCAAGGTGCTGCCGCGCGACGGCGCGACGATGGGCGAGCTCGAGGTGCGCGGCCCGTGGGTCGCGGCGTCGTACTTCGGCGGCGAGGGCGCCGACCGCTTCACGAGCGACGGCTGGTTCAAGACCGGTGACGTCGTCACGCTCGACCTCCACGGCTACGTGAAGATCACCGACCGCTCGAAGGACGTCATCAAGTCGGGCGGCGAGTGGATCAGCAGCGTCGCCCTCGAGAACGCGCTGATGAGCCACCCGGCGGTGCTCGAGGCCGCGGTCTTCGCGGGGCGCCACGAGAAGTGGGACGAGCGCCCCATCGCCGCGGTCGTGTGGCGAGAGGGCAAGAGCGCCACCGACGAGGAGCTGACGGCGCACCTCGCGAAGCACTTCGCGAAGTACTGGCTGCCCGACGCGTACGTGGCCGTGGCGCAGGTGCCCCGCACGTCGACCGGCAAGTTCTTGAAGTCCAAGCTGCGCGAGCAGTACGGCGACCTGTTGCTCTCGAAGAAGTGAGGCGCGGCGCGTGGCGGCTGGCGCAGGCGGCGCTCCTCGTCGCCTCCACAGCGCGAGCCGACGCCCCACCCGTCGTCCCTGTCAGCGGCGTCCTGCGCGAGGAGCAGCGCCCGGGCGACGGCCTGCGGGCCGCGGGCGCGTGGGCGCTTTATCCGCTGCGGCACGGCTTCGATCTTGCCTACGTGGCGTCGGGCAACGCGGCGGCGCTGCTCGAGCGCGAGGCGATCGTGCCCCGCTACAAGCGCCTGACGCGCGCGGCCGACGGATCGATCGCCATCTACCCCACGTTCCGCGTCCACAAGATCCACAACTACGCGCCGGTGCCGGGGCTGCGGCTCGTGTCCTCGCGCGCGCGGTTCGGCAGCACGCTCGCCGTCCAGTACGGCGACGGCGAGGACTGGGAGATCGAGGGCAAGCTCCGGTTCGGCCTGATGGCGGGGGTGCCCTTCGCGCTCAGCCTCGAGGGGTTCCACGAGTCGTACACGTACTGGTTCGAGGGCGTGGGCCAGTCACCCGCGTCGGACCCGCGCAACCACTTCGTCGGCGCGCCCGGCCGCGCCTACTACGTCGAGAAGAAGCAGCGCGCGCTCGCGAGCTTCGGCGCGCGACCGTCCAGCGATCTCGAGGTGTTCATCTCGTCGAGCTACCTGCAGCGCACGATGCGCGACCCGGCCGTGCACGAGCACACCACGCTGCGCGAGCTCCTGCGCCCCGAGAGCGTCGACGGCGCGGAGCGCCGGGTGCGCCTCGTGTACCAGGAGCTCACCGTCCGCTACGACAGCCGCCCGAGCCGCGGCGGCCCCCAGCCGGGCGCGCTGCTCGAGCTGTACGGTGGCTCCGGGCGCGGGGTGCTGGGAGAGCGCGCCCACTTCATGCGCGCCGGCGCGACCGCCGCCGCCTACGTCCAGGTCGCGCGGCTGCACAACGTGCTCTCCCCGAGGCTCGTCCTCGACACCCTCGCGCCCGTGCGAGACGAGACGGTGCCGTTCTCCGAGCTCCCGCGGCAGCCCGCGTTCCGCGGGGTCGGCGATCGGAGGGATTTCGTCAGCCTCGTCGCGTCGCTCGACTACCGCTGGCGCATCTCGCGCGCGCTCGCCGGGCGCCTGTACACCGATCTCGGGCGCGTCGCGCCCTCGCTGCGCGCGCTGCCAGGCGACGATCTGCGCGTCGCGGTCGGCGCGGGCGCCGATCTCTACGGCGACAACGCGGACGTCGGGCGCGCGGCGATCACCGTGAGCCGGGACGGCGTCGGCGTGACCCTGTCGTTCGGCGCGCCGCCCTCCTTCGGCGACCGCCAGCACCGCGACTGACTCGTCAGCTGATCGTGATCTCGAGCACCCTGCGGCGCTTCATGCGCCCCGAGAGGCGGCTGAGGACGTCCCCCGCGCGCATCACGAGGCCGTACTTCGCGCGCAGCGCGGCGTAGGCGCGCGCCTCGTGCGCCGGATCGTCGACGAGCACGCACGTGCCGTCGGCCCACGGGCCCCGCACGTTGCCTCGCACGTCGCACGCGGCGACTTTGACCCTCGGGTTGCGCCCGATGCGCTTGACCTTGAACGACTCGCCCAGCGTGAACAGCACCAGCTTCCCGTCGAGCTCCGCGATCCACACTGGCGTCTTCACGCCGCCCCCGTCGCGCTTGTAGCTCTCCACGCTGACATATTGCTCGCGGCCGAGCGTGCGGGCGTCCATCGGCCGGCACCATGCGTCGGTGCGACGCCGCGCGCAAGACCGCCCGGGGGCGATCGCGCGCGGCGCCTCTCCGATCAGACGCGGTACATCGTGAGCACGGCGGCGCCGCCGAGCCCGAGGTTGTGCTGCAGCGCGACCTTCGCGTTCGGCACCTGGCGCTTCTCCGCCGTGCCGCGCAGCTGCCAGACGAGCTCGGTGCACTGCGCGAGGCCCGTCGCGCCGAGCGGGTGGCCCTTCGACAACAGGCCGCCCGACGGGTTGGTGACGTACTTGCCGCCGTAGGTGTTGTCACCGTCCCAGATGAACTTCTCGGCCTCGCCCTCCTTGCACAGCCCGAGCGCCTCGTACGTGAGGATCTCGTTGGCGGTGAAGCAGTCGTGCAGCTCGACCACCTGCACGTCCTCGGGGCCGAGCCCCGCCTTCTCGTAGAGCGACTTCGCGGCGTTCTTCGCCATGTCGTAGCCGACCATCTTGATCATGCTGTCCTCGTCGAACGACGAGCGGTAGTCGGTCGCCATGGTCTGCGCCGCGATGTAGACGGGGTTCGAGATGCCGTGCTTCTTCGCGAACTCGTCCGAGCACAGCACCGCCGCCGCCGCGCCGCACGTCGGAGGGCAACACTGGTAGCGCGTCAGCGGGTCGAACACCTCGGGGCTCGCCATGATCTCCTCGAGCGACAGCACGTTGGAGAAGAGCGCGTACGGGTTGTTGTTCGCGTGCTTGCGCGCCTTCTCGGAGACCTGGCCGAACGTCTCCTTCTTCGTGCCGTACTTCCACCTGTACTCGCGGCCGGCGCCGCCGAACATCTGCGCCGCGGGCGGGGCGTTGTTGAAGCCCTGGAGCTTCATCATCAACCCCGCGTGCTGGTCGAGCGGGTTCGTCCGGTCGTCGAACTTCGAGCCGAGCGCGCCCTTCTCCATCTTCTCGAACCCGACGACGAGCACGCACTCGGCGAGCCCGCCCTCGATCGCCTGGCGACCGAGGAACAGCGCCGTCGAGCCGGTCGAGCAGTTGTTGTTGACGTTGACGACGGGGATGCCCGTCACGCCCACCTCGTACACGGCGCGCTGGCCGCACGTGCTGTCACCGTAGACGTAGCCCGCGTAGGCCTGCTCGATGAGTTTGTAGTCGACCTTGGCGTCGGCGAGGGCGGCCTTCGCGGCCTTGCCCGCCATCACGTGATAGTCCTCGCTCTCGCCGGGCTTCGCGAACTTCGTCATACCCACGCCGATGACATTGACCTTGCGTCCCATGTGCTTCTCCTTCGTCCGTTCCTGCTTCAGCCCTTGAGGAAGGCCAGTTTGTGCGCGGGGCGCACGTCTCCGTCGACGCGCAGCTTGCCGCGCTGGTGCAAGTCGGCGGCGGTCGCCGCGCCGCTCGCGAGCGCCGCGAGATCGTCGTCCTCGATCGTGATGGTGGTGCCCGCCTTGTCGGTGCCCTCCTTCAGGGCGGCGCCGAGGTGCCAGGCGCCCGCGGGGTTCTTGATGACGAACTGCACGGTCCCGCCCACCTCGGCGACGAGGCCGGGGGTCTTGTCGAGCGCGGCCTGGGCCTTCGCGAAGATCTCCTTCGCGCGGCCCGCCTTCGGGGCCGCGGCCGCCGCGCGCGCCTTCGCCTCCGCCTTCGCCGGGGCCGCCGCGGCGCCGCCGTGCGCCTTGACGTACGCCTCCATCGCGGCCTGCTGATCGACCTTCTTCGTCAACAGCTCGAGCTTCTGCGACGCCATCACGTTGCCGCCGATCTTCAGCTTGCCGCCCATGAACAGCTTCTGCGGGTTGGCCTTGCCGCTCGACATCGCGACGAAGTCCTCGGTCGAGAGCTCGAGGGTGACGTCGGCCTTGTCCTCGCCCCGCTTCAAGGAGCCGTTGCCGTTCTTCAGGTCGAGGAACCACGCGGCGTCGGGGCCCGTCAGCTTGAACTGGAACGTCGTGCCGACGTCCTTCACGAGGCCGGGGTTCTTCTCGAGCGTCCAGCCGAGCGCCCAGAAGATCTGGTCGGCCGTCGGGCCCTCGGGCGCCGCCGCCGGGGCCGGCGCCGCCGCGCCGCCGCCCGCCCCCGCGCGCGCCTTCGCCGCGTCGAGCACGAGCTGCGGGTCCATCTTCATCAGGAACCCGAGCTTCTGCGACGCCATCATGTTGCCGGTGACCTTCAGCTGGCCGCCCATGAAGAGCTTCTGCGGGTTCGCCTTGCCGGCCACCATGGCCATGAAGTCGGCGTCGGACAGCTCGAGCGTGACGTCAGCCTTGTCGGCCACGCCCGGCACGAGGGCGCCCGCGCCGTTCTTCAGATCGATGAGGTACGCGCTGTCGGGCGACGTCAGCTTGAACTGGAACGTCGTCTGGATCTCGGCCGCGAGCTTCGGGTTCGCGGCGAGGTGCGCCTTCACCCCGGCGAAGACGTCGGCGCTGATGGGCTCGCTCGACGCCGCGGCCGCCGCCGCCGCCGGCTTCGCCGCCTCGGGGGCCTTCGCCTTCGGCAGCTCGTCGTAGAACGTGACGGCCGCGTTCGACAGGCACACCTTGTCGCGCTCGACGATCGTCACGCGGAAGATGACTCGATCGGCCTCCTTCCACATCTCGGTCTTCAGCGTCTCGCCGGGGAACACGCTCTCGCTGAAGCGGCCGCCGATCGCGCGCACGTAGCGCGGGTCGCCGCCCTTCGCGAACTGCTTGACGACGTGGCGGGTCGCGAAGCCGAACGTGCACAGCCCGTGCAGGATGGGCTTCTTGAACCCGAACGCGGTCGCGAAGCCCGGATCGACGTGCAGCGGGTTGATGTCGCCCGACAGGCGGTAGAGCAGCGCCTGGTTGTCGCTCGTCTTCTCGGTGATGACGGCGTCGGGCGCGCGCTCCGGCGGCACGTTGACGTCGGCCGACGGGCCGCGGTCGCCGCCCCAGCCGCCCCCGCCCTTCACGAGCGTCGTGATCTCGTTGCGCGCGAGCAGCACGCCCTTGTCGTCGAAGCTCTTCACCTCGGTGACGACGAGCGCGTGCTTGCCCTTGTCCCAGATGTCGCTGATGCGAGCCTTGTGCGTCAGCTTCGCCGCCGTCGGCAGCGGCGCCAGGATCTCCGTCAGCTGCTCGCCGTGCAGGATGCGGTCGAGCCCGTAGCTCATGCCCGGCACCGTGCTGCCGTTCTTCGCGGCCTCCATGATCACCGCGACGGCCTGGGCCGCCATCATCGACGGCAGCACCTTCTGCCCGTCGCCGTGCATCTCGTAGACGAGGCTGAGATCCTTCGCGTCGTTGGGGTCGCGGGCCGCGCCGACGCCGAGGGCGTACGTCGAGACGTCGCGCTCGTTGTACGCGCTCCTCGCCTCGGGCATCTCGTAGCCGAGCGCCTCGTCGACGTCGATGAGGTCGTTGCCGCCCTTCGACTCCTTCGTGCCGAGGTTGTCGATGATGGGCGCCATCGAGGCCGTGATGTCCTTCGGCTTCGTCGCCTTCGACAGATCGTTGATGGCCGCCCACTCCTTCGCGACCATCTCGATCGACAGCGGGCGCCCGATGCGGAAGCTCTTGCCGACCGCGCGCTCCCACCGGAGCTTGCCCATGAAGCCGCCGCCGACCTCGTAGAGGCCCCCCGTGTCCTGCATCGACTCGTGGCAGAGCCACGCGACGAGCGGGCTCACGAACTCGGGCTTCAGCGCCTCGAGCAGATCCTTCGGCAGCACCGTCTCGGTCATGCGCGAGCCGGCGATGGGCGCGATGACGTTCACGCGCACGTTCTTCTTCGCGCCCTCGATCGCGAGCGCGTTGGCCATGCCGACGAGCCCGAGCTTGGCCATCGCGTAGTTGACCTGGCCGAAGTTGCCGTAGATGCCCGCGGCCGACGAGGTGAACACGACGCGGCCGTAGCCCTTGTCGCGCATGTGGTCCCACGCGGCCTTCGTGACCTTGTAGGCGCCGCGGACGTGCACGCGGTAGATGAGATCCCAGTCGGCGTCGGTCATCTTCTGGAAGCTGACGTCGCGCAGGATGCCGGCGTTGTTGATGACGATGTCGATCGCGCCGAACGTGTCCATCGCCGTCTGGACGATCTTGTCGCCGTCCTCGACGCTGTCGTAGTTCGCCGCCGCGAGGCCGCCCGCGGCCTTGATCTCCTCGACCACCTTGTCGGCCGCCGCGGTGCCCTTGCCGTCGCCCGTGTGCCCGCCGCCGAGATCGTTCACCACGACCTTCGCGCCGCGGCTCGCGAGCAGGAGCGCGTGCGCGCGCCCGAGCCCGTTGCCTGCGCCAGTGACGATCGCGACCTTGCCATCGAATCGGAGCTCGCTGCCCATCTTGGTCCGTCCCTCTTCCTTGGAGTGAAACGTGTTCACGAAACTTCAGCCTGAGAAATTTCGCGTGCGAACTTTCGGTTCCGAGGTGCCCTCCGTCAAGGGCGATGTGCGCAATTTCGATCGGGCGCGCGCCGGCGGGCCGGGGTGTGGTAGGTGGGCGCGGCCTTGGCCAAGAAGTCGGAGAGCAAGAAGCCCCCCCCGCCGCCCGCAGCCGCGGCGGACAAGCCCGCGATGCCGGACCAGCGGCGAATCTGGCGCGATCTCGGGACGCGGCTCGGGCTGCCGATCATCGCCGCGTGGCTCATCGCGGCGTTCTTCAACCACTGGGTCGGCTACGCGATCGCGGGGGCGCTGACCCTCGCCGCCGGCGGGCTCGCGGCGTGGGCGCTCCGCAGGCTCGAGAAGACGAAGGCGGTCGCCAGCATCCTCGGCGCCGCGAAGCTCGACGACAAGGAAGGCCGGAAGGCCGCGCTCGAGAAGCTCGAGGGCTTCAAGAAGGACGACCTCGCGGCGTCGCTCGCGCGCGCGCAGCTGCTGATGCAGGACGATCCCGACGGCGCGCTCGCGGTGCTCGAGGGCATCGACGTCGGCAAGGCGCTGCCCGCGGAGGGCGATCAGGTGAGGTTCCAGCGCGCGCTCATCCACCTCTCGAAGGGCGAGGTCGACAAGGCGCGCGCGCTCGTCGATCACATCGATCTGTCACGCCAGGAGGACGCGAAGGCGCGCGCGGTGATGGCCGCCGTCGTCGCCGAGGCGTGGGGCCGCACCGGCCAGGCGAAGAAGGCGAAGGAGACGCTCGACCTCTACGACGCGAACGATCCCTCGCTCGGCGAGATGGCGCTGCAGCTGTGGCGCGCGCGGGCGTTCGTCTCGGCGGCCCAGAACGACATGAAGACCGCGCGGCACGCCCTGCGGAAGCTCTCGGAGCAGAACCCGCAGTTCCTCGGCATCTTCGTGCAGAAGCGCGTGCACCCGCTGCTCGCGAAGGAGGCGACCGACATGCTGAAGCGCTCGGGCGTCATCCCCCAGCAGCGCCCCCAGTTCCGTACGCGCTGACGCGGGGCCCGATGCGAGACACCGAGGCGCGCCTGACCGAGCTGGAGATCCGCTACACCCACCAGGCGCGGCTGCTCGACGAGCTCGACGGCGTGGTGGTCGAGCAGCGGCGCGTGATCGAGCGGCTCGTCTCCGAGGTGGCGCGGCTGCGCGCGCGCCTCGACGCCGAGGCGGACGACGGCGCGCCCGACGAGCCTCCCCCGCACTACTGACCGACCGTCGCGGACAGCTCGACGGCGGGGCCGGAGAGCGCCGGGAGGCCGCTCCGTGCGTTCGCCAGGGCCGCCAGCTCGCGCTCGGCGGGCGACGCGAAGTCACGATCCCACGCGCGCACCTTCGGGGTCATCAGCAGGTGCCAGAGCGGCGGGACGAGCGCGACGACGATCGTGGTCAGGTAGCCGTTGATCATCATCGGCGCGTCCGCGTAGGGGCGCAGCTCGTGGTACGGCACCTCGCCCGCCGCGTGGTGGTGCGAGTGGCGCGTCAGGTTGAACATCGTCCACGAGCTCACGCGGCGGTTCGTGTTCCACGAGTGGCGCGGCGCGACCGGCGTCGCGGGATCGCGCACCATCCCGTAGTGCTCCATGTAGTTGACGATCTCGAGCAGCGCCTTGCCCCAGAGCGCCGAGAGAGTGAAGAAGGCCGCCGCGCGCCACCCGCCCAGCGCCCAGGCCGCCGCCACGAGCGAGGCGCTCATCACCTGCCCGCGGAGGAACACGTTGTGGCGCGACCAGACGGCGAGCCGGCGCCGCTCGAGCCGCGCGCGCTCGATGGCCCAGGCGCTCGCGTTGCCGCGGAGGCTCGACGCTACCACGTGGACGTAGACGCTGCGCCCCCGCGGCGCCGTCGCAGGATCGTGCGTCGTCGCGACGTACCGGTGGTGGCCATAGACGTGCTCGATCGCGAAGCTGGTGTCGAAGCTGAACGCGAGCAGCCATCGCCCGATCGCCATCGATACCTTGTCCCACGTCCGGTGCGTGAGCTCGTGCGCGGTGATCGTGCCCAGCATGCCGATCATCAGCCCCGTCAAGACCACCGACGACACGCGCGAGCCGAGGCCCGCGGCGTCGCGGGCCGCGCGCGCGTCGTACCCCGTGAGCGACCGCACGAGCGCGCCGACGCCGAGCGGATCGCCGGGGCTCACCGTCCAGAGCGCCGTCACGACGATCCCCGCGAGCAGCGGCAGCGCGAGCCAGAGCTGCGCCGTCAAGACGCCCGGGTGACGGTACGTGGGCGTCGAGGTGTCGTCGCCGCACAGCGCGTCGCCGAGCATGTAGAGCGCGAGGACCACGAGCAGCCCCGCCGTGATCCACGGCCCGCCCGCGAGCAGCGCGGCCCACGCGAACAGCCCGACCGCGTGGAACCCGAAGAACTTCGCGTAGTGCAGCGCGCCCCACGGCGACGACGCGGGCTCGGGCGGCGGAGGCGGCGGCGCGTCGGCCCGGGTGGTGAAGCGGTCGGAGCGGATGTCCGCGGCCGCGACGCCGTGCGCCGACAGGCACGCGACCGCGGCGTCGACCATCGCGGGCGGCCCGCACAGGTACGCGTGCGCGCCCGGGCGGATGAGCGGGGGCAGGACCTCGGTCACGAGGCCGCGCGGGCCGGTCCACGTCGGATCGTCGCCCGCGTCCGACAGGACGACGACCCGCTCGAACGCGCCGCGGAGGCGCCGCGCCACCGCGTCGAGGCGCGCCTCCGCGAAGACGTCGCGCCGCGCGCGCGCGCCGAACACCACCGTCACGTCGCGCGTCACGCCGGCGTCGGCCGCCGCCTCGAGGATCGCGAGCACGGGCCCGAGCCCGCTCCCGCCGGCGACGAGCAAGAGCGGCGCGTCGGAGGGGCGCAGCCAGAAATCGCCGTGCGGCCCGTCGACCACCGCCGCGCGCCCGACGAGCGGCTGCTCGTCGATCACCGTCGAGAGCGCGCCGCCTGGCACCTTGCGCACGAAGAAGGACACCTCGCCGTCCTCCCGCGCCGGCGACGCGAACGAGTAGCTCCGCGTCACAGGGACGCCCTCGATCGTGAGCCTCGCGAACTGCCCCGCCTCGTAGCGGAGCGGGGCATCGAGCTGGATCCTGAGCTCGGTGATGTCGTGCGTCACGCGCCGCTGCCCGACCACGCGCCCCGCGACGCGGCGGCTCGCGGCCAGCGATCGGTCGACCTCGAGCACGACGTCGGTGCGAGGAACGCTCTGGCACGCGAGCACCACGCCGCGGTCGAGCTCCTCGGCGGAGAGCAGGTACCCGGTCTCCGTGAGCTCGTCGACGCGCCCCGCGACGAGGCGGCACTTGCACGCGCCGCAGCCGCCGACGCGGCACCCGTGCGGGAGCTCGACGCCCTCCCGGAGCGCTGCCTGGAGCAGCGTCTCCGAAGGCCGGACGGTGATCGTTCGATCGTCGATGCGCGCGGTGACGAGGCGGCGGGGCGAGACGAGGCTCATCCGGTGACCGTACGCACCGGCCGCTCCACCGCCGAGGTCGCGCGTTGACACACAGGGGTCATTTGTTGACAATCGACCGCGATGCGCGGCGGGTGGGACGAGTCGTTCGCGCTGCCCGCCCTGTACGTGCGGCACATCGCGGCGCAGCTCCGGGCGATGGGGGCCGACGTCGAGCGGTGGCTGCGGCAGAGCGGGCTCGACGAGCGCCGCCTGTCGGACCCTGGCTTCTCCCTGCGGCACGCGACGTTTCACCGCCTGGTGGTCGACTCGCTCGCGGTGTCGGGCGAGCCGGCGATGGGGCTGCTGGTCGGGCGGCGCCTCACGGCGTCCGCGCACGGCATGGTCGGCTACGCGGCGATGAGCAGCGCGACCGTGCGCCAGGCGCTCGAGGTGTTCGAGCGCTTCGCGCGGCTCCGGATCTCGCTCGTGTCGGTCTCGCACGAGATCCGGCGCGGCGAGGTGCGGGTCAGGTTCTGCGAGACGCGCCCGCTCGGCGACCTCCGCCGGCCGCTGCAGGAGGCGGTCATCGTCACCGTGAAGGACGTGCTCGACGCGGTCTCGATGGGCGCGTGCAAGGTGACGCGCGTGAGCTTCCCGTTCGGCGATCCGGGCTACCCCGAGCTCGCCCGTGACGTGCTGCGGGCCGAGGTCCGGTATGGCCAGAGGTGGGCCGGCTTCGTCGTGCCGCTGTCGGGGTTCGACGCGCCGCTGAAGCTCGCCGACGCCGACGCCCACCGCGAGGCTGCGGCGATCTGCCAGCGGGAGCTCGAGCGGCTGGTCGCCGACGAGGGCGCGGCCGCGCGCGTGCGGCGGCTGCTGCTCGAGCGCCAGGGCGGGTTCCCGTCGCTGAAGCTCGCGGCGCGATCGCTCCACCTGACACCGCGGACGCTCCACCGCAGGCTCTGCGACGAGGGGACGTCGTTCCAGGTGCTCCTCGACGAGGTGCGCCGCGCGCTCGCGGTGGAGCAGCTCACCTCCGGGCGGGTCGGCGTCGAGGAGCTCGCGTACTCGCTCGGCTACTCGGACGCGGCGAACTTCCGGCGCGCGTTCAGGCGCTGGGAGGGCGTGCCGCCGTCCGAGTACCGCGCCGCTCAAGAGGCGTCCAAGATCGCGAGCGAACCGGGTGAGGCTAGGGAGGCCGACGCAGGAATACCCAACGTATTTCGAGGAGGCCGACCGACGCATCGCCCCGTGCAGCCGCGAGATCGGACACCTCTTCAGCGCGCGCCGGCGGCGTCGAGCACCTCTCGCGCCGCCGCGCGCCCGAAGAGGAGCGCGTCCTCCATCGACGAGTAGTTCCACCCGCCGTAGCGCCCGGTCGACAGGATGCCCTGCTCGCGGAGGAACGGCTCGATCACGGCGAGCGCGCCGTAGTACGCGTGGTCGAAGATGACGTACGCGTGCGACAATTCTCGCGCCCGCACGAACAGGACGTCGTCGCGGGACGCGAGCAGGCCCATCGTCACGAGGGCGTCGAGCGCGCGCGAGATCGCCGCGCCGTCGGCGGGCCCGCGCGCCGCGAGCTCGACGTACAGGCTGCTGTGGCCCTCGGGCGCGACGTCGGGCGAGAAGTTCGAGTAGCAGCCCACGCGGTAGAACGGCAGCGCGCGCTCGGGCACGTACACCCAGTGGAGATCGCGCAGGACGGCGCCGCGCACCGCGACGTCGAGGTACGTGAGGCTCGTGCAGCGCAGCCGCTCCACCGCGGCGCGCACCTCGGGCGGCGGATCGACGAGCGCGCGCCCGAGGACGTCGAGCGGCAGCGTCGAGACGAGGCGCTCGTACGGCACCGTCTCCGCGCCGACGCGCACGCGCCGCGCGCGCCAGTCGACCGCGGTCACCAGGCGCCCGAGCTCCACGCCGCGCGCCTCCCGGGCCATCGCCTCCGGCAGCGCGCCGATGCCGCGGCGCGGGTAGACGAACGACGCGTTGTACCCGAGCTCGCGATCGTGGAGGCCGACCGCGCCGGCGATGACGTCCTCGACGCGCGGCACCGGCACGAACCGCTGGCACCACGCGGCCGTGATCTCGGTCGCCGGCACGCCCCAGAGCTTCTCGTTGTACGGCAGCATGAAGTGCCGGGAGATGCCCTCGCCGAACACCTGCAGGCAGTGGTCGCGAAAATCTCGTGGCGGCGGGCGCTCGCGCGAGCGCGCGTCGAGGAACCCCATCACGCACTCGTACGCGACCTCGGGCGGCAGGCCGTGGGTGTTCGCCTGGAACGGGTAGCGCGTGTAGACCCCGTGCGAGTAGACGAAGCTCCGGCGCGCGACGCTTACGCGGTCGTCGCCGATCCACCGGAGCACGTCGGCGCGCACGCCGGGATCGCGCAGGTGCAAGAGGTGCCCCGTGCGGTCGAAGCGGAACCCTCGATCCTCGTCCGTGACCGCGTGTCCGCCCACGCGCGTCGCGCGCTCGAGGACGCGCGCCTCGACCCCCGCGCGCTCGAGAGAGAGCGCGGCCGACAGCCCCGTGAGGCCGGCGCCGAGCACGACGACCGGAGGCCCTGCCATGCGCGCTCGTACCTCCCGCGATCTCGGGGCGCAACCGCGCGCGTCAGCCGCGCGCGCGGGGCGCGGCGAGCAGGCCGCCGAGCACCTGCGTGAGCTCGCCCACCTCGAAGGGCTTCCCGATGCGCGCGCCGACGCCCGCCGCGAGGCCGAGCCCCTCCGGCGTGAAGCCTGACATCAGCACCACCGGGAGACCGGGGCGGAGGGCAGCGATCTCCTGGGCGAGCTCGAGCCCGGAGAGGCCCGGCATCGTCAGATCCGTGAGCAGCGCGTCGAAGTCGTGGGGCGCCGCGCGGAACACCGCGAGCGCTTCGCGCGGATCGGCGATCGGCGTGGCCGCGTAGCCGAGGCTCGTCAGCACCTCGACGAGCGGCGTCAGCAAGGACACCTCGTCGTCCACGCACAAGACGCGCGCGCCTCGGCCCTGCAGGCGCGCGGAAGAGGGCGCCGGCTCGTCGGCCGCGTCGACGGCCGCCGCGGCCAGGAACACGTCGATGGTGGTGCCCGCGCCGGCCTCGCTCCGCAGATCGATCCAGCCGCCGTGGTCGCGCACGATCCCGTGGACCACGGTGAGCCCGAGCCCCGACCCCTGCCCCGGCGGCTTGGTCGTGAAGAACGGCTCGAACACCCGCTCCCGCACGGCCGCGGACATCCCCTCGCCGTCGTCGGCGACGCGCAGGACGCCATAGAGCCCCGCGGCGAGCGCGGGGTGACCGGCGGGGACGCGCTCCTGCCGGGTGCTGAACGTGATGTTGCCCGCGCCTCGAGGCATCGCCTGCCACGCGTTGGTGCCGAGGTTCACGAGCACCTGCTGCAGCTGCGTCGCGTCGGCCCACACCGCGGGCAGCTCGGCGAGGGACGTGTCGAGCGAGACGCCGGCCGGCAAGGTCGCGCGCAGCAGGCGGGTCGCCTCGTCGACCGCGCGCGCGAGCGAGCACGGCGCGCGCGACGCGGGCCGCTTGCGGCTGAACGACAGGATCTGCTGCACGAGGAGCGTCGCCCGCTGCACGGAGCGGTCGACGTCGTCGAGCGCGCGGGACGACGCGTGCTCGGGCGGCAGACCGCGCCGCGCGAGCTCGACGCCGAGGCCGATCGCCGCGAGAAGATTGTTGAAATCGTGCGCGACGCCGCCCGCCAGCGTGCCGACCGCCTCGAGCTTCTGGGACTGCCGGAGCTGCGCCTCGAGCGCCTGGCGCCGCGCCTCGGATCTGATCTGCGCGGTCACGTCACGCGCGATCGCGATCGCGCGCGGCCGGCCCGCCGCGCCCTCCTTGCGCGCGATCGAGGCGTCGAACCACCGCTCGTCCCCGTCGATCACCAGGCGATACCGGACGGTGGTCGTTCGGCCGGTCGTCATCGCCTCGCGGAGGGCGGGACCGATCACCTCGAACGCCTCGGGCGGCAGGTAGTCGACGAGGCGCTGCCCGATGAGCTCCGCCTTCGGCCTGACGAGCAGCTCCGGCCGGGGCGCGCGGATGTCGTGCAGGCGGCCTTCGTCGTCGACGTCGAAGAGCAGGTCCGGCAGCGCGGCGAGCGTCGACTCGAGCGCGCCGAGCGCCTCCCGCGTCGCCACCTCGGCGCAGCGGCGGGCGCCGATGTCCTCGAGCACGGCGATGTGCTGCGACGCGACGCCGCTCGGCGAGCGCAGCGCGGACACCGTCAGGCGCACCCACACGGGCGCGCCGCCCTTCTTCACGAGGCGCTTCTCGATCGAGAAATCGCCGATGTCGCCGCGCTGCAGGCGGTCCATCTGCGCGAGATCCTCGGCGAGATCCTCGGGGTACGTCAGGCGCATGAAATCGAGCTCGCAGAGCTCCGCCTGGGTGTACCCGATGAGCTCCTCGTACTTGCGGTTGACGCGCAGGATCCGCCCCGTCTCGCTGTCGAGCAGCCCCACCGCGACCGCGGCCTGCTCGAAGATCGCGCGGAAGAGCGGATCGCTGGAGGGCGCCGGATCGTCGCTCACGCGCCGGCCCTCGCCCGCGCGGCGCTGGCAGACGTGAGACCGGCAGCGGGGCGATCGGGAGCGTCCGAGGAGCGAGCGCGGATCATCTGGCGGGAAGCCCCGACTGTACGCCCAGCCCGCGCGCCGAGGAAGGGGCAGACGGTCCCGCGGGGCTACACGTCGAGCGCCCGACGTGGCAAGGGAGCGGCGTGCGACCTGCGCCGTTCCGCCCGAGCTCCGCGCACCTCTTCGTCTGCACCAACGCGCGCGCCGCGACCGATCCGCTCGGCGCGGGCTGCGGCGCGCGGGGCGCGTCGGTGGTCGAAGCGATGAAGCGCGCCGTCGCCCAGGGCGGGCTCGCGTCGCGGGTGTGGGTGTCGCGCACGCACTGCCTCGGCGTGTGCCCGACCGAGGGCGCGGCGGTCGCCGTCTCGCCGACGGGCGCCCTGTTCACCGAGGTCACGGCCGCGGACGCCGCGGGCCTCGTCGCCGCCGCGAGGGGCGCGTGAGCCTGCACCTCCCGACGCTGGAGCGCGTCGTCCGCGAGCTCGAGGCGCAGCAGGTCCTGCAGAAGAAGAAGGTCCTCGATCTCGCGCGGCGGCTGAAGCCGAACCTCACGCCGGAGGACATCCGCAACCCGCACGACTTCCCCGAGCTCGACGATCCCGACTGGCACTTCGAGGACGGCCAGCTCGCGGCGATCGAGTCGATCCTGGTGCGCCTGCGCGCGCTCGGCAACGAGGCGGAGTGAAGAAGCGCGCCGCTCCGAAGCCGCGCCCCGCCGACCGCGCGCCGTTCTTCCGGCCCTTCGCGGGCGTCGCGGCGGTGACCACGCCGGCGCCCGCCGCCGCCGCAAAAAAAACAATTACAACATCAGCTCCGCCGCCGGCGGACGCCCCGTTCGAGCAGCTGCTGTACGGCGTCGAGCGCCTGCCACGCGGCAAGGTCGCGCCCGCCCCGCCTGCCCCCGCCGCGGCGACGCCCGACCACGAGGAGGCCCTCGCCCACCTGCGCAAGCTCGTGGAGGGCACCGACGGCCGGTTCGAGGTTCACGACGACGGGCGCCGCGTGGAGGGTCGCCGGGTCGACGCCGACGCCGCGCTGGTGAGGCGCCTGCGCCGCGGGCAGCTCGCGATCGACGGCACGCTCGATCTCCACGGGCTCGACGCTGCGGCCGCGCGCTCCGCGCTCGAGCAGCGGCTGGTCGCCGCCGGGGCGCGCGGGGAGCGGACGCTGCTCGTCGTGCATGGCAAGGGGCTCGGCTCACCGGGGGGGCGCGGCCTCCTGCGCGGCGAGCTCGCGGCGTGGCTGACGGAGGGACGCGAGCGCGCGCGCGTCGTCGCGTTCTGTACGGCGCTGGCGGAGGACGGCGGAGAGGGCGCGATGTACGTGAGGCTGCGATGATCCCGTCGAGCGCCCGCGGCGCGGCGATCACCGCCTCACTCGCCCTCGCGGGGTGCGCCGCGACCGCCGCGCCGACGACGGCGCCCGCGCCTGCCGCGTCGGGCAGCGGCGAGGCCCCTGCTCCGCAGACCGGCGCGGGCTGGGACGGCGCGTGGGGGAGGTTCCATTCGAAGCGACACGACGCGTGGCTGCAGCTCCCCGACGGCGCGACCTGGAAGATCGACGACCACAGGTCGTCGTGGCTCGTCGCGCGTCACCCGGCGACGTCGACGACCTTGCGCTTCAAGCTCTACCGCGAGGAGCACGCGGTGAACCGCGACCGCTGCCTCGCGCTCGCGCGCCGGGACGATCCGTCTCTCCCCGAGGAGGGCGAGGCCGCGATCGACCGCGCGGACGCGCTCGTGCCCGGCTGGGACAGCCACGGGTTCGCGATCGTGGGAGGCGCGCGGGGCGCCGACCCGTCGCTCACAGGGCAGTACCTCGCGTGGGGCGCGAACATTCGGCGCTGCTTCGTCCTCCACGTGACCACGAGCGCGCGCGGGGCGACCGCGGCAGCGGCGGTGGGCGCGCGGCTCGCCGACGCGGCCGATCTCGCGCGGAGGGTGTCGTTCGAGGAGCCCACCGCCGGACCCGGGCGGGTGCCTCGGCCGTAGCTCCCCGAGCGCCAGCAGACGCTGGACGGCGTCCAGGAGCAGCGCGGAGATCGTCATGCCCGCGCTGCGCTGGTGCACCGGGGAGGTCCCGGCGCACGGGCGCGTACGCGAACCGAGATGCAGACGCGTCGCCACCTGGTCGCTGCCGCAGCCCTCGCGGCCGCTGTCGCCGGCTGCGCGCACCGCAGGCAATCGGATCGCGCGCAGCCTCCCGGCCCGACGTGGCGCCCCCAGGGAACGCCGCCGCCCGTCGCTACCGCGACCTACGCGCCGCCCGCGAGGTCCCCCGCGCCAGCCCAGGGCGCGCCGCCTCCGGCGTGGCCGTTCCCCTTCCCGATGCCGCCCGGACTCACGCTGCCGCCGCCCCCTGCGGGCTGGGCGATCCCGGGCCTGCCGTGGCCGACTCCGGCGGCGCCGGGCACGCCCTCCCCCGTGCCCCCGTCGCACGCGCCGCCGCCCGCGTCCGCTGGGCCAGCGCCCGACGCCCTCGGCGTCGAGCTGGCGGACCGCATCAACGCCTACCGTGAGAGTCGGGGCCTCCCGCGCATCCCACGCTCGCGCGCGCTCGGGCGCGTCGCCGCCACGCACGTCCGCGATCA
>JADLFU010000172.1 GCA_020849655.1 Polyangiaceae bacterium
GACCATGGGCCGCTCGTAGAGCTGATCCTGATCTTCGTCGAGCACGAGCTCGGCCCCGGGCGTGACGCCCCCGAGGCGGCGCACGCTCATCGCGCGGGCGCAGCCCTCGCAGCGCAGCCACCCGGACTCGACCGCGGCGAACAGCGCGGGCGGCGAGATCTCGCGGCCGCACGCCTGGCAGCCCGGAGGGACGCGCCGGACGACGCGCCGGACGAGGCCGATGGGGCCGTCGAACGGGAGATCTCTCTGCTCGCCGTCCTGCATCTCGGTCGCCTCCGCCAGCGGATCGCCGAGCATCGCGGCCCACACGTCGGCGGAGACGTGCGCCACGCGCTTGCATCGATCGCACGCGACGCGCGGCACGACGGCGTTCAGCGCGACCGGCGCGCGGCACGCGGGGCACGTGAGCGACAGCTCGAGGCCGACGGGGACGAGCGGCCGCGTCAACGCGCCTGCCTGCGCGCGCGGACGATCGCGTTGTCGACCATGAGCTCCTGCTCCGCCGGCTCCTCCCACCGCCTCCGCGCGGCCTCGCTGAGCGAGTGCAGCGGGTCGAAGTACAGGTAGTACGCGCCCTTCTTCACGTTCGGCGAGGTGAACACGCTCACGCCGGTCTCGCGGTCGTAGTACTCGTAGCTGTGCACGTCGCGCTTGCCGCCGCCCCCGGGGGCGTCGACGACGAAGGTCGGCGTGTGGAACCCGGCCGTCGCGCCGCGCACGTGCTTCTCGATGTGCAGCGCGGTGTCGAGCGTCGTGCGCAGATCCTCCACACCGCGCACGAGATCGTGCATGTACACGTAGTACGGCACCACGTGCACGTGCCCGAGGCGCTTCACGAGCAGCGCCATCGTCTCGGGGGTGTCGTTCACGCGGCGCTGCAGAACGCACTGGTTGCGGACGGTGACGCCGCGCTCGAAGAGCGCGTTCATCGCGTCCTCGGTGATGCCGGTGATCTCGTTCGGGTGGTTGAAGTGCGTGTGGAGCACCACCTCCTTGTGCAGCCGGCGGCCCTTGTCGACGGCGCCGACGAGCGCGTCGCGCCACGCGAGATCGGTCAGGATCTTCTGCGGCATCACGGCGGGCCCCTTCGTCGCGAAGCGGACGCGGCGGATGTTCGGCATCGCGAGCAAGGCGTCGCTGATCTCGGTGAGCTGCGCCGCGCGGAGCTGGTACGCGTCCCCGCCCGAGACGACGATGTCCTCGAGCTCGGGGCGCGACGCGATGTAGGCGAACGCCCTCGCCCAGCGATCCTGCGACGCGCGGAGGTTCACCTTCTCGACCTCCTCGGTGTCGAGCCCGACCGCGTAGCTGCGCGTGCAGAACCGGCAGTACACGGGGCACGTGTCGAGCGCGAGGAAGAGCGCCTTGTCGGGGTAGCGGTGGGTGAGGCCCGGCACCGGCGCGTCGCCCTGCTCGTTCAGCGAGTCGAGGTCGAGCTTCGGGTGGTCGGCCATCATGCGCGACGCGACCGGGATGAACTGCCTGCGGAGCGGATCGTCGTACGGGTGGCTCCAGTCGATGAGCGACATCAGGTACGGGCTGACGCGCACGCTCATCGGCGAGCGCGAGAAGCCCGCCTTCGCGTCCTCGAGGAACAGCGGCGACACGAGATCCTTCAGCGCCTCGATGAGCTTGTCGGGGCGCGTGATCGAGTGCTTCGCCTGCCACGAGTGATCGAGGAACGTGCGCTCGTCGATCTCGGCGTACGCCGGGAGCTTGCGCCAGAACTCGCCGCGCTGCAGCTGGCGGTACGTGAGCGACGCCGGATCGACCGGCGGCTTCTGCGCGGGGACGTGGGGCTCTCGTGCAGGCGCGGCGGTGGCGACGGGGAGCTGCATCCAGGGCGTCTCTCACACCGCAGGATGGTTCGCAAGGCGCGGATGGGCCGCTCGCCGCCGCGATCTCGCCCACGTCGCCGCGGACGTCGTCTGCGCCGCGACCCCGCGGTACCCTCCCCCGGTGACGCTCGCCTGCGGCCAGCTCGTCGATCGCTACCGGATCGAGGCGTTGCTCGGCGAGGGCGGCATGGGGGCCGTGTACCGCGCGTTCGATCCGCGCCTCGAGCGGATGGTCGCGCTGAAGATCCTTCGCCCGCGAACCGACGGGCCGACGGGCGGCGTCTCCCAGGTGCTGCGCGAGGCGCGCGCGGCCGCGGCGCTGTCCCATCCGGGCGCGGTGACCATCCACGACGTCGGCGACGCCGGCGGGCTCGCGTTCATCTCGATGGAGCTCGTCGAGGGCACACCGCTCCGCGCGAGGCTCGCGGCCGGCGACGCCGACCTGGCGACCCGCCTCGGGTGGCTCGTCGACGTCGCGCGCGTGCTGGCCGAGGCGCACCGCGTGGGCCTCGTGCACCGCGACGTGAAGCCCGAGAACGTGATGGTGCGCGCCGACGGCTCGATCAAGGTGCTCGACTTCGGCATCGCGCAGCGCCTCCGCGCCGCCGTCGATCCGGGCGCGCCGACGCTCGACAGCGCGTCCGCGATCCTCACCGCGACGCAGGAGGCCGTGGTCGCCGGCACGCCGGCGTACATGTCGCCCGAGCACCTCCGCAACGGCACGCTCGACGGGAGATCCGACCAGTTCGCGTGGGGGGTGATGGCGTTCGAGGTGCTCGCGGGCGCGCCGCCCTGGCCCACGCGCGACCAGGTCGAGCTGATCGCAGCGATCCTCATGGACCCGGCGCCGCGGCTGTCGGCGCGCGCGCCGGAGGTCGGCCCGCGTGTCTCCGAGGTCGTGGAGCGGGCGCTGTCGAAGTCCCCCGACGACAGGTTCCCGAGCATGGACGCCCTGCTGCTCGCCCTCGACGGGAAGGGCCCTGTGGCCGCCCGTCGGCCTCGCCTCCCTCGGGGCTGGGCGCCGATGGCGCTCACGGCCGCGCTCGCGGGCGGCGTGGGGCTCGGCGCGTGGTGGGTCGGTCGCGCGGCGCCGCGGACGTCGGCGAGCGCGCTGCCCGCGACCCCGAGCGCGTCGAGCGCGCGAGCCCCCGCCGACTCGCTCTCCGGGTGCTCGCCCGCGGCCCGGCGCGCGCACGCCGACGGGCTGGCGGCGCTGCGGCAGGTCGGCTGGGACGTCGCGCAGCACGCGTTCGAGGCCGCGATCGCCGCGGATCCCACGTGCGCCGCGCCTCGGCTGCGGCTCGCGTTGATGGGCCCGGGCCTCAGCATGTCGTCGGCCCGCGTCCGCGCGACCTTCCACGACGCCGCGCGCCTGTCCGCGCGGCTCACGGCGCCCGAGCGCGCGTTGCTGGAGGCGGCCGAGCCGTGCATCGCCCGCGATCCGCCGGACAGACCCGCGTGCGCCGCGCGCGCCGCCGTGGTCGCCGAGGAGGCGCGCGACGACGCCGAGCTGCTCGTGTGGGCGGCCGATCTCGCGAAGAGCGATCCCCGACATGACGCCTGGCTCCTGCGCGCGCTCGCGCTCGATCCCGGCTACGCGGACGCGTGGCAGGGGCTCGCGATCGCGCGGATCACCGCGGGCGACGCGGCGGGCGCGTCCGACGCGCTCGATCGCTGCACGGCCTCCGCGCCCGCGTCGACCGACTGCCGCTTCGAGCGCGTGCGGATGGACCTGCGGCGCGGCGACTGCGCGGCGGCCGAGCGTCGCGCGCGCGACTGGACCGCGCGCGCGCCCGACCAGGCGTTCCCACGCATGTTCCTCGCGAACGCGCTCGCGGCGAACGGCGAGCCACGCGGCGTCGTCGAGGAGGCGCTCCGGCTGCGCTGGCGCTCGCTCGAGGAGGAGCACCGCGCCTTCCTCTCGGCGCTCGAGGCGGCGCAGGTGTCCGCCTGGTTCGGTGAGCTCGACGAGGCCCGCGCGCGCCTCTCCGCGGTCACGGCCGAGGTGGGCGAGGGCGACTACGCGCGGCGCGCGGAGCTCGCGGTGTTCACGGCCCGGCTCGCCGTCGAGCAGGGGCGGACACGCGACGCCGAGCGCGCGGCCACGGCCTTCCTGGAGGGAGCGCGCGTCTGGTCCTACCCGACCGTGCAGACCGCGTACGCGTGGCCCTCCGTGCCGACGGCCGTCCCCGCGCTGCTCGCGCTGCTGCGCGACGCGGGAGGGGTGAGCGAGGCCGCGCACCGCGCCAAGCTCGCCGAGTGGAGCGACGACGCCCGCGCGACGGGGCGCGTGTCGGGGTTGCTCGCGTTCGCGCTCGGGCCCGCGTCCCTCGCGTCGACGCGCGAGGAGGCGGAGGCGGCCCTGGCGACGGCTCCCGCCCCGCTCGCGCCGCTCCGCATCGATCTCGACGGGGCCGTCGTGCGGGGAGCGATCGGCCTGCTGCTCGCCCGCGCGGGGCGCGACGAGGCGGCGCTCGCGTACCTCACGCTCGCCGCCCGCGACTGCACGCCGCTGCTCGATCCCTTCGCCGCGGTGCGCGCGCGCGACGCGCTCGGCGCGGCGCTCGAGCAGCGCGGAGACACCGCGGGCGCCTGCGCCGAGTACGGGGCCGTGCTCTCCCGGTGGGGCAAGAGCCGCGGGCGCACCGCCGATCACGCTCGCCGACGCGCCCGCGCGCTCGGCTGCAAGTGACGCCACGTCAGCGCCGCTTCGCGCCCTCGACCGAGAGCACCTTCGAGACCGCGTCGAGGTTCTTCGCCGTCGTGTGCACCCACATCGCCCACGCGTCCTCGTAGACGACGCGGCCGATCGCGAGGCCGCTGTCCTTGCGGGTGAGGTTCTCGCCCCACGACTCGACGTGGCAGAGGACCTTCTTCTGGTCGAGATCGACGATGATCGTCCACCCCTCGGCGCGCGCGGGCGACGCGCTCGTCCCCTCGACGCGCGACGCGCGGAACCCGGTGAACACCCCGACGCCGAGGTAGCGAAACCCCTTCGCATACTCGATCGCGGCGAGCTGGGCCTGCGCCTTGTCGGCCGAGTCGGGCATCGCGCGCTCGAGCAGCAGCGACTCCTTGCCCTCTGCGCGCCGCATCCACTGCGCCTCGTCGGCCGCCTTGGTGCGGAACCCTGGCACGGGCCCCGCGTCCTGCTTGCCGGCCATCGTGAACAGGTTCTCCTGGTTCACGAGGAGCACCCGTCGCTGCTCGGGCGCCGGCGAGTCCTTCTCGATCTGCGCGTCAGGGCACGGCGCGCGCTCCTTCCACCGCGAGAAATCAGGGATGAGCGAGTACGCCGCCGCGAAGCGCTGGTCGAGCGGGCGCCTACCCTCGACGATCCTGGGGATGAGCTTGTCGACCTCGGCCTTGTCCTTCGCGGCCGCCTCCGCCGCGTCGCGCTTCAGCTTCTCGTCCTTCGCCTTCGCCTCGGCGGCGAGATCGCGCACGCTCGCCTTGTCGGGCTTGCCGCACGCGCACGCGAGCAGCGCGACGACGACGGCCGAGCGCGCGCGCATCAGCACCCCGCCTCGTGCTCGAACACCGTCCCCGCGTGGGCCCAGCCGCGCGCGCGGATGCGACGGAACGCGAGGTTCCCCTGCTCGCGCCGCGCGACGCACGGCTCGCACAGCGACGCCCAGAACGTCACGAGGCACGGATCGCGCTCGGCGCAGAGCGGCACGTGCACGGCGCGCGGCGTGCCGCACGCGTCGCAGGGGCGGTCGGTGTCGGCGCCGAACCGCGCCCGCACGAGCCCCATCCGCTTCTCTGCGCCGGTCGCGCTCGTCGTCTTGCGCTTCTGGGAGCGTCGCGCCACGCGGAGGCGCTTATCGCCGGTGGGCGCGGCAGGTCAAGGACGAACCCACCCGGCAGGCCGATCGCGCTGGCGCCGACTGGATCTTTGAAGCAGGGTGCGCGCCGACATGTCGTACCGCCCGTTCAACCCGTGGAAGCTCACCTCCGCCCTGCTCGCCGCGGCGCTCCTCGCCTCGCTCGCGCGCGACGTGCCGGTCGCCGACGCCGCGGGCCCCGCCCGCCTGACGAAGGCGCTGGTCGCGCTGAAGGCGAGCAAGAAGTTCCTCGAGGAGGCCAAGGATCCGCCGGCGCCCTACCACCAGCAGTCGGTGATGGTGGTGGGGCACGCCATCACCGCCGTGGAGCGCGAGATCAAGGCCTACGAGGCGCAGGTCGCGAAGGAGAAGGAGAAGGAGAAGAAGGACGGCAAGAAGCCCGACGCGAAGAAGCCCGACGCGAAGAAGCCCGACGCCAAGAGGTCCGACGCGCCGCGCACGAAGCGCCCGTCCAGCGACGACGACGAGTGATCAGCGCCCCTGACCGCCGCGCGCCGCCCAGTCTCGCCACGTGCGCGCGCAGCGAGCCCCGCCGTCGGGCACGAGCCCTGAGCACACCCACGGGCTCGGCGAGAGACCGAGCGCCAGGATCGCCTGCCGCGTGACGAAGGGCAGCCTGGATCTCCACGCCGCCTCGAAGCGCCGCAGCGACAGCTGAGCCCGGTCGACCTCCGCCTCTCCCTTCAGCGCCCGCAGCCTGGAGAAGATGAACGCGCGCCGCTGCTCGTCCTCGGTGATGAGCAGCGCGCGCTCGAGCGCCGAGATCGCCGCGTCGCGCTCCCCCGCGCGGGTGAGCAGCGTCACGCCGGCGACCGCGTCGCGCACGCCGTCCGCGCTCCCCCCGAGCTCCGCCGCGCGGATGAGGTACCGCGCGCCCTCGCGCTCCCACTCGTCGGCCTCTCCCTCGGGCACGTAGGTGCGGCCGAAGAACGCGAGGTAGCCGCCGGCCTGCAGGAGCAGCCTCGGATCGTTCGGCCGCGCGGTGACGCCCTTCACCAAGAGGCGCCGCGCCGCGCGCGCGTCGTCGGCGTTCGGGTGTCGGTTGCCGAACGTGAGGATTGTGTCTGCGAACAGGTACGGCGCCGCGAACGTCGGGTCGAGCGTGGTGACGGCGTCGAGGTAGCGGGACGCGTAGTCGAACTTCCTCCGGCTCGACGCGTGCGTGCCCTGGCTGACGAGCACGTACGCCCAGATGCCGTCGGCGAGCGCGGCGCGGTACCCGAGCGACAGCGCGAGCAGCTGCCCTCCGTCGGGCAGCGGGTAGACGTCGCTCGTCTCCTGCACCCGCACGGTCCGGTCGGCGAGCGCGGGCCGGAGCGCGGCGACGGCGGCGACGGCGGCGACGAGCGCGACGCCGCTCAGCGTGGCCCGGAGCACGGACACGCGGCCCGGGTCACCTCGCCTGCCCCGACCTCGCGATGTCGTTCGACATCGACATCCCGAGGAACAGCGACGGCGTGCCGTCCTCGTCGGGATCGCCGATGGCCTCGACGACGTACCAGGGCTCGGTCGACGGGGTGGAGGGGAAGGTGAACGACCCGCCGTTCTGCGCGTACAGGGCGTTCAGCGAGGGGGCGACCTGCGAGCCGACGGCGCCGACGGTCACGCGGTACTTGAACCGCACCGGCCCGTCGACGACGACGCCGAGCGTCCGCCAGCGCGCGTAGTCAGGGTTGCCAGGGTTCTCCCAGGCGTGCTTGTTCGCCGCGCCGGAGCCCGTGAGCGGGCTGTTCACCGGGTAGAAGTTCGTCCCCGGGCTGAAGTAGGTCATCGTCTCGGAGCGGAACGCCTCCTCGGACAGGCGCACCGACTGGACGACGGCGGTGGCCTCGCTGTCCTTCGACGACGCGATGTAGCGCCGCAGCCCGTACATCGCGAGCGCGGCGAGCACCCCGACGATGGCGACGACCACCATGAGCTCGACGAGCGTGAAGCCGCGGCGGGTCGCGATGCGCGAACGTCGGACGGTGGTCATGGCGCCTCCACTGGGTGCGACCACGCTAGCACACGCCGCGCCATCCGTTGTTTTCCGGGCGCGACCCCGGGCAGCTACGCAACCGCTGCGAGGGGCGTGCCCATTTTGGTCATCGACCGCGCGTCGAGGGCTCGTCGTCGAACGGGTCGTCGCTGGCGTCGGCCGGGTCCATCCCGTACTTGGCGAGCCTGTAGCGGAGCGAGCGGAACGTCACGTTGAGCAGCTTGGCGGCGCGGGTGCGGACGCCTCCCGTGCGCTCGAGCGCCTGGACGAGCAGCCTCCGCTCGACCTCCGCCAGCACCGCGTCGAGCTCGCATCCATCGTCGGGCAGCTCGACGAGGCCCGCGCCGACGGCGGCGACGTGGCCGCTCACGGGTTGCGGCAGATCTCCGGGGCCGATGAGCGGCGCGGACGCGAGCGCGACCGCGCGCTCCATCATGTTCTCGAGCTCGCGGACGTTCCCGGGGAACGGGTACGACTCCATCGCGCGGATGGCGTCGGGCAACAGGCCCCGCACGTCCTTGCCCATCTCCGCCGCGAAGCGCGCGACGAACTCGGTGGCGAGATCGGCGATGTCCTCGCGGCGCTCGCGCAGCGGAGGCACCGCGATGCGGATGACGTTCAGGCGGTAGTAGAGATCGTTGCGGAACCTCCCGTCGGCGACGTCCTGCTCGATGTCGCGGTTGGTCGCCGCCACGATGCGCACGTCGACGGGCTCCTCGGCGGACGCGCCGACGGGCCGCACCTTTCGCTCCTGGAGCACGCGGAGCAGCTTCACCTGGAGCGCCACCGGGAGCTCGCCGACCTCGTCGAGCAGCACGGTGCCGCCGTCGGCGTCGCGGAAGATCCCCTGGTGCCGCGCGGTCGCGCCGGTGAACGAGCCCCGCGCGTGGCCGAACAGCTCGCTCTCCATCAGCGCCTCCGGCAGCGCGCCGCAGTTGACGACGAGGAACGGCTTGCTCGCGCGCTCGCCGCCCTCGTGGATCGCGCGCGCGACGCGCTCCTTGCCGGTGCCGCTCTCGCCGGTGATGAGCACGGTCGTGCGGGCGTCGGCCACGCGGGCGACGAGGTCGGCGACGCGCTTCATCGCCGCGCCGTGCCCCCACGCGCTCGCGCGGCGCGCGTCGATCTGCGCGCGCAGGCGCTGGTTCTCCGAGACGAGCTCGCGCTTCTCGAGCGCCTTCGCGAGCAACGCCGCGAGCTCGGACGGCACGAACGGCTTCTGCACGAAGTCGTACGCGCCGCGCCGCATGACGTCGACGGCCGCCTCGACGCTCGAGTGCGCCGTCATCACGAGCACCTCGGTGACGTCGCTGCGCAGCTTCGCCTCCTGCAGCACGTCGAGGCCGGAGCCGTCGGGCATCATCAGGTCCGTGAGGACGAGCGGGAACGGCGTCGGCGCCGTGCGCAGCGCCTCGCGCGCGGCCGCGGCGCCCGGCACAGAGGTGACCTGGTACCCCTCGCGCGACAGCGAGATCTGCAGCATCTGGCGCAGGCCGGGCTCGTCGTCGACGATCAGGATCCGGCGCGGCGGGGGGAGGACGGACACCATCGTCAAGATGGCTTATACTCGGCGGCCGTGGCGCGCGGAAGCTCACGGCTCGCGGTGCTCGCGGCCGCGATCGTCGCGGGCTGCGGCGCTGACGCGAGCGCGCCCGCGGCCACGCCCGATCCCGTCGTCGACGCGGGCAGCCTGGAGCTCCTCGGCGACGGGGCCCTCCTCGCCCGCGCGGGCGAGGCGCTCGAGGTCCAGGCCAGGGTGACGCCGGCGGACGGCAGGATCGTGCGCTTCGCGCTGCTCGACGACGCAGGCGACAGCTCGCTCGCGCGCGCGGAGGCCGCGACGGACGGCCAGGGGCTCGCGAAGACCCGCCTGCGGGCCGCGTCGCGCGCCGCGACGTTCCGGGTGCGCGCGTCGAGCGGCGGAGCGACGGCGGAGCGACCGGTCGCCGTGACGGGGACGGGCGTCGCCGCGATCGTCGTCACCCCTGACTACGCGGGCAAGCGCGATCTGGGCGGCTGGAAGGCGACGGCCTCGACCGCGGGACGCTGCTCGGACACCTCCTCGCCGGTGCGCGCGGACGGCCCGCTCTCCGCCGACGCCTCGATGAAGATCGCCGGCGTGCCGGTGGGGGCTCGGATCGTCATCGCCGTCCGCGCCGGCCACGCGGTCGGCGGCTGCACGGAGCTGGACGATCTCTCGATCGGCGAGACGCGCGCGCTCGCGATCCCCGTCCTCGACGCGCCGCTGTCCGTCGCGCCGCTGCGCGCGTCGGTGAACGTCGTGGCCGCCGACGGCCCGTCCGCGCAGCTCGTCGCGGCGTGGCGCGCGAGGTTCGAGGAGGCGCTGCTCGGTGGGGAGACCGCCCCGGCGCGCGCGCTCCTCGACGCCGTCGCTCTGGCCCTGCCCTCGCCGATGGCCCCCGGCTTCCTCGCGGCGCAGAAGGCGGGCGGCTGGGACGCGCTCGTGCAAGCCGCGCACCCCGACGCGCCCGCGAAGCTCACCGCGTGGCTCGACGCGGGCGCGGCGAGGATGAGGGAGGGGCTCTCGCTCGACGCCGAGCTGACCACCCTGGGCGACGGCGCGGCGACGCTCGCGCCCCTCTCGGCCTCGGGCGCGCAGCTCGATCCTTCGAGCGCGCCCCCGCGCCCCGCCAGCTGGGCGGCCTTGCCTGGTGACGTCGCGCGCCTCTCCTCCGACCTGTCGCTCCCGGCGACGCGCCTGCTCGCGGCCGCGATCGAGTCCGCCTCGGGCGCGAAGGGCGCGACGACGCTCGCCGAGCTGCTCGGCTGCGCCGACGCGTCGAAGCAGCTCGCGACGGTCGCCCAGCTCGGCTGCGACGAAGCCTGCTTCGCCGCCGCGTGCGCCTCGGCCACCGAGGCGATGTGGCAGCGCGCGCGGCGGAGCGACGAGCTCTCCGGCAAACTCACGAAGCTCACCATCACGACGACGCTCGACGCGGTCGCGGACGCAGAGGCGCGCCTGCTGAAGGGCGCCGGCGCCGGCACGATCACCGCCACGTCGAGCGGCGTCGAGTGGACCTCCGACGCCACCTCGACGCTGGTCGCCAAGCCGTAGACGCGCCGCCATCAACCGAGCGCGGCGAGCTCGGCCTGCGCGGTCGAGAGCAGCGCGTACACCGACGAGAGCTCCGCCGCGGTCGCGTCGCCCCGCGCGGCGCGCTCGAGGGTGCGCCGCGCGCGCCACCAGGCGGCCGCCGGCAGCGAGGTCGCGAGGGGCACGTTGCGAAGGGCCGTGGGCTCGCCGACGATCGCCGACGCGCGGGCCACGAGCGCGTCCATCAGCGTCGTCAGCGGATCCGACGCGAGATCGATCGAGCCCGCGCCGACGAGCCGCTCCACCGCCGCGGCCGCGCCGCGCTGCTCCTCGGGCCAGAGCCCGACGAGCGAGAAGCCTCGCGGCGCCTCGCGGGTCGGCGAGCGGTTCGTCGTCGGGCGCGGCGTGGACGGCACCGGCGGCGGCGCGAGCGGAGACGACCGCGGCGTCTCCATGGGCGCGTCGCTCGGCTTCGGCCGCGCCTCGAGGAGGTTCTCGGTGACGACGAGCGCGCGCGACCGTGGCGGCTCGGCGTCGTCACGGCCGCGCCGCAGCGCCGCGCCCATCGCGTCCTCGGCGACGCCGAACGCGATCTCCGCGTGGTCGCCAAGGGCGGGCAGCGTCGCCTGGAACGCCGCGAGCGAGGCCTGCGTGATGAGGGAGAGCACCTCGTAGACGCCCTCCCCGTCGCGCGCGATCGTCGGCACCGACGGCGCGCCGTAGCGGTTGAGCAGGCGCTCGAGCTCGTGGCGCTCCAGGATCTCGTCGAGGTCGCGCTTGTTGTACTGGAGCACGTGCGGGAGCGCCGAGAGCTCCCTCCCCTGCTCGCGGAGGTTCTCCTCGAGGTTGTCGAGGCTCTCGAGGTTGGCGTCCGCGCGCGCGCCCTGCGAGTCGGCGACGAAGACCACGCCGTCGGCGCCCGTCAGCACGAGCTTGCGGGTCGAGTTGTAGTGCACCTGCCCGGGGACGGTGAACAGCTGCAGCCGCACGCTCATCCCGCGGGTCTTCGGCACCCGGAGCGGCAAGAAATCGAAGTAGAGCGTGCGATCGACCTCGGTCGCGAGGCTCACGAGCTTCCCGCGGTGCTCGGGCTTCGCCGAGTCGTGGAGGTGCTGGAGCGTCGTCGTCTTGCCCCCGAGCCCGGGCCCGTAGAACACGACCTTCAGCACGAGCTCCCGCCCGAGCGGGTTGATGGCCGCCATCGCGGCGACAATCTAGCGCGCCGGGGCCGCGCGCGGGCGCGCCGCGTGGGGTGCAAAAGTCCGACGCTGCGCGAAGCCTCGCGTCATCGGGGCGAGCGCGTGAGCCCCTCGGCCGCGTTGGTGTATGGCACCGGCATGAAGCGCGCCTCGCTCCGCCTCTCAGGGAAGATCCTCTACCTCACGGAGGACGCAGCGACCCTGCGGCGCCAGCTCGAGGGAGGGCCGTCGCTCACGCGCGAGACGGCGGGCAAGCTGATCGACAACATCTCCACCGACGAGCTCACCCCAGGTTGGGTTTGTTACTACTACGACGAGACGCTCGCGCGGTACTGCCTCGTCGGGCTGCGCGGCGGCGTCATCGAGAAGGACTCGATCAAGGGCGGGGGGTTCCAGGTGATCGTGAGCGGGCGCTCGAAGGGGTGCGGGTCGTCGCGCGAGACGGCGCCGTACTCCGAGCTGCACGCGGGCATCGACCTCGTCGTCGCCGAGAGCGTCGAGAAGATCTACGGGCAGAACGCCCAGAACATCGGCCTCCTGACGACCACCGATTTCGGGATCCTCGAGCGGCTCGAGCGCGGAGAGGAGATCCCGATCGAGGAGTTCACGCGGGGGCTCGACCCCATCAGCGCCGACGTCGTCCGGTACGGCGGGCTGTTCGACTACAACAAGGCGCGGCTCCGGGGCGACGTCGCGCCCCCTCACCTCGAGACGCCGCCGCGCCCGATGACCCTGTGCGAGAAGATCATCGCCGCGCACGCGATCGTCGACGCCCGCACGGGCGCGGTCGGCGTCCCCGCGGTCGCGCCGGGCGACTCGCTGTTCGTCCGCACCGACGTGCGGTTCAGCCACGAGTACGTGACGCCGATGGCCGACGCGCTGTTCCGCGCGGGGCTCGGGCCGGACGCGGCGGTCACCGAGCCGTCGAGCGTCTGGGCGTTCCGCGACCACCTCACCTTCCTCGATCGCATCATGCCGAAGGCGCACGTCGAGATGGGCCTCCGCGAGCAGGCGGCCAGCCTCGCCACCGTGCAGGCGGACTTCACGAGGCGCCACGGCGTCAAGCTCTACGGCGAGGTGCGGCGCGACGGCGAGCTGAAGGGCTCGGAGGCCATCTGCCACAACAAGGTCATCGAGGAGATCGCGCTGCCAGGCCAGCTCGTGATCGGCACCGACTCGCACACCTGCATGGCGGGCTCGCTCGGGTGCTTCGCGTTCGGCGTCGGCTCGACCGACATGGCCAACGCGTGGTTCACGCGGGACGTGCGCGTGAAGGTGCCCGAGAGCGTGAGGTTCGTGCTCCGCGGCCGCCCTCGCGACGGCGTGTGCGCGAAGGACGTGATGCTCCACATCCTCTCGCTCGACTTCTTCAAGACGGGCCAGGGCATCGGCAAGGTGCTCGAGTTCACCGGCGACGGCGTCACGTCGATGCCGCTCGACGAGCGCTCGACGCTCACGAACATGGCCGTCGAGGCCGGCGGGTTCACCGGGATCATCGAGGCCGACGAGGTGGTCGTCGACTACCTCGCGACCCAGCGCGGCCTCTCGCGCGACGAGGTGCGCGCGCGCCTCGTCAAGGCGGACGCGGGCGCGAGCTACGTCGCGACCTACGAGGTCGATCTCTCGTCGCTGGTGCCGATGGTCGCGACGCCCGGCGACCCTCGCAACGGCGTCCCGCTCTCGGCGCTCCCCGGCCCGGTGAAGATCGACATCGCCTACGGCGGCTCGTGCACGGGCGGCAAGAAGGCGGACATGGACATGTACGCGGAGGTGCTGTCGCGCGCCGTCGATCAGGGCAAGCGCGTCGCCGACGGCGTGCGGCTGTTCATCCAGTTCGGCTCGCAGGACATCCGCCGCTACGCGGAGGCGCGCGGCTACATCGAGGTCTTCGAACGAGCGGGCGCGGAGCTGATCGATCCGTCGTGCGGCGCGTGCATCAAGGCGGGCCCGGGCGTCAGCGAGCGCGCGGACGAGGTCACGGTCTCCGCGATCAACCGCAATTTTCCCGGTCGCAGCGGGCCCGGCAAGGTGTACCTCGCGAGCCCGCTCGTCATCGCCGCGAGCGCCATCCTCGGGTTCATCGCCGGCCCGGAGGCCCTCGGCTCGACGCCGGGCGCCGGCCCGCGCTAACGTCGCGCGCCTCCGATGCTGCAGCGCATCTCGACGATCGCGTTCCACGTCTATCGCGAGTCGGTGCGCGCGCGGGTGCTCTACGGGCTCGCCGCGCTCGCGCTCGGATCGGCGCTGTACTCGGTCGCGATCGGCGCGTTCACGCTGGGCTCGGCGCCGCGCGTCGTCTCCGACCTCGGCGCCGCGACGATCTCGTTCTTCGCGATCCTCGTGTCGATCTTCGTCGCCGGCAGCTCGGTGTACCGGGAGCTCGAGCAGAAGACCATCTTCCCCATCCTCGCGCGGCCGATCGGCCGAGGGGAGTACCTCGTCGGCAAGTACCTCGGCACGGTGCTCACGCTGCTCGTGTTCATCGCGTTCGACGCGGCGCTCGTGCTGCTCATCGTGGCCACGATGGCGGGCCGGACGCCCTGGATGACGCTGCCGGTCCTCCTCGCGCCGCCCGCCGCGCTCGCGCTGCTCGCGTGGAGGCGCCCGCGCCTCGCGACGGTGCTGCCCGCGCCGATCGCGCTCGCCACGCTCGGCGCCGCGGCGTGGCTCGCCGGCGTCGCGCCGGACGAGCAGCGGGTCGTGCTCGGGATGGCCGCGCTCGCGCTGCTCGAGGTCGGCGTCGTCGCGGCCGTGGCGACGCTGTTCGCGTCGTTCTCGTCGCCGTTCCTCAGCGTGGTCTTCACGTTCGGAGTGTTCGTCGTGGGGCGCAGCGCCGACGCGCTCGCGAAGCTGTCGGAGCGGACCTTCGGCGCCACGGTGAAGCACCTCGGCGTCGCGCTCTCGAAGATCGTGCCGAACCTGCAGGTGTACGTGCCGCCGCGGCCGCTCCTGACGGGCGAGTCCGCCCACGAGAGCCTCGCGACCCATCTCCTGCAGGCGACGGGGCACACGATCGCGTGGGCGACGCTGCTGCTCGTCGTGTCGACGGCGCTGTTCCGGCGACGAGATTTCGCGTGAGCGGCGGGCCCCCCGCGGCGCGCCTCGGCCGGATCGTGGCGACGGCGGCGCTCGTCGGCGGCGGGGTGCTGCTCCTCGCGACGCTCCGGGCCACGTGGAGCGGTGAGCGGGCGCTCGCCCAGGCCGATCAGGCCATCCGCGCGGGCGATGGCGGGCGCGCGATCGCCGAGGCGGGTCGCGCGGCGCGGGCGTACGTGCCAGGCGCGCCGCACGTCCCAGCCGCGTACCTGCGGCTCGTGCACGTCGCGCGCACCTCGGAGGTCGCGCTCGACCGGGAGCGCGCGCTGCTCGCGTGGCGCGAGGTGCGGCAGGCGGCGCTCGACACGAGGTGGCTCGCGCAGCCGCACGCGCGCGAGCTGGCGATGGCGAACGACGCGATCGCGCGCCTCTCCGCCGACGACCCTCGCGCCCCGCGCGCGCGCGACACCCCCGGCGACGAGATCACCGCCCGCACGCGCGCCCTGCTCGAGCGAGACCCGGCGACGCGCCGACCCGCGATCGCCGCCCTGCTCGCGGGCCTCCTGCTCGGCACGCTCGGCGCGGCCGGGGCGCTCGCCGCCGCGCGCGCCGGGCGCCCGATGAAGACCGCGGCGATCGCCGCCGTCGCGGGGTTCGTCGCGTACGCGGTCGCCGTCGCGTGGCTCTGACGTCGCCGGCGGCGGCGCGCGGTGATACACGCGGGCGCATGTCGGAGCCCGTCACCTACACGAGCGAGCGAAGCGTCGCGGTCTTGCGCATGGACGACGGCAAGGCGAACGCGCTGTCGACCGAGATGATCGCGGGGCTGCGCGCCGGCCTCACGCGCGCGGAGGCCGAGGCGAAGGCCGTCGTCCTCGTCGGGCGCCCGGGCAAGTTCAACGCGGGGTTCGATCTGCGGGTGATGATGAGCGGCCCGGAGCAGGCGACCGCGCTGCTCCGCGACGGCGCTGACCTCCTGATGCGCCTCTACGCCTGCCCGCTGCCCGTCGTGCACGCGTGCACGGGCCACGCGCTCGCGGGCGGCGCGCTCGTGCTGCTCACGGGCGACGTGCGCGTGGGCGTCGACGGCGCGTTCCGGCTCGGGCTCAACGAGGTGGCGATCGGGATGCCGGTGCCGGTGCTCGCGATGGAGCTCGCGCGCGACCGCCTCTCCGCCGCCGAGCTCGGGCGCGCGACGCTGCAGGCCACCGTGTACGATCCCGCGGGCGCCGTTCGCGCGGGCTACCTCGACGAGCTCGCGGACGAGGCGACCCTCGTGCCGCGCGCGCTCGAGCACGCCGCGCGGCTCGGCGAGCTGTCACGATCCGCGTACGCGGCGACGAAGGCGCGCCTGCGCGGGCGCACGATCGCGCACATCACCTCGACGTTCGAGGACGACATGCAGAGCCTTCTACCGAAGGGCTGACGCGCGCGGATCAGCCGAGCGCGGCGAGCAGATCGTCGACCACGTCGGTCGTCTCCTCGACGCCGACGCTGAGGCGCACGAGGCCGGGATCGACGCCGACCGCCGCGAGCCCCGCGTCATCGAGCTCGAAGTAGCTCATCGACGCGACGTGCTCGATCAGCGTCTCGACGCCGCCGAGCGACGGCGCGATGCGGGCGAGCCGCGCCCCGTCGACGACCGCGCAAGCGGCGTCGCGCCCGCCGCGCACGACGAAGCTGACGACGCCTCCGCCCCCGCGCATCGACGCCTGCGCGACGTCGTAGCTCGGGTGCGCCGGCAGGAGCGGGTAGAACACGCACAGGACGCGGGGGTGCGCGGCGAGCGCGCGCGCGACCGCGAGCGCCGTCGCGTTCTGGCGCTCGACCCGCAAGGACAGCGTCTTCAGCCCCCGGCCGACGAGGAACGCCGCGTGCGGATCGCACACGCCCCCGAGCACGCCGCGCAGCTCTCGCACGAGGCTGACGAGGTGGGACGGGCCCGCGACGGCGCCCGCGAGCACGTCGTTGTGCCCCGCGAGGAACTTCGTCGCGCTGTGCACGACGAGATCCGCGCCGGCGAGCGCCGGGCGGAGGTTCACCGGGGTCGCGAAGGTCGCGTCGACGACGACGCGCGCGCGCCCCGCCGCGCGCACCCGCCGCGAGAGCTCGGCGAGATCCACGCACGTGAGGTACGGGTTCGTCGGCGACTCGGTGACGACGACGCGCGTCTCGGGCGTGAGCGCCGCCGCCAAGGCGTCGAGATCTCCCGGCGGCACGAGCGTCGAGCGGACGCCCAGGCGCGCGAGCGTCGAGGTGACGAACTGCCTCGTGCGCCGGTAGCAGTCCGAGAACAGGACGACGTGGTCGCCTGACTTCACGAGCGCGAGCAGCGTGGTGGTCACCGCCGCCATCCCGCTCGAGAACAGGAGCGCGTCGTCGGTCGCCTCGAGCGCCGCGACGCGCCGCTCGACCTCGCGCGTGGTCGGGTTGCCGTAGCGCCCGTACTCCTCTCGCCCGGGGTCGGCGTCCTCGCCGCGCATGTACCGCGCGAGATCGGCGGAGTCCTCGAACGTGTACGTCGCCGTCAGCGCGACCGGCGAGGTGAGCGTGTGGTGCGGCCTCGCGCGCGGCTCACCCGCGTGCACGGCGTCGGTGCTGGTCGAGGTGGCGCGGCGCACGCCGCCTGCATACTACGGGAACTTCACGATCGGCTCGGCCTCGCACCAGAAGTACAGCGCCCGCGAGCAGCTGTTGTCGTTCCAGAGCCGGTACGAGTACAAGAACTCCGCGCAGTCCTCGTTGCCGCCGGCGTCGTTCGGCTCGCCCGAGTCCCACGGAGGGATGAACCCGCCGCTCGCCTCGCCGGTGATCCAGCTCCACGTGCCCTCGACGGCGCGATCGGTGTAGCCGATCCAGCGGCCCTGGGTCGTCACGCCCGACATCTCGTCCCAGACGAGGTCGGCCTCGGCCGACGACGTGATGGTGACGAGGTGCCGGCCCATGCCCTCGCAGGCGGCCTTCGCGCCGTCCCACGACGTCGGGTTGCCGCTCGTGTCGGCGTACTCTCCGTAGCAGTGGGTGCCGAGCTTCAGCTCGCCCGGCAGGCACTCTGCGACGCACGTCGCGCTGCACCCGTCGCCGCCCGCGACGTTGCCGTCGTCGCACTCCTCGCCGGCCGCGAGCTTCCCGTCGCCGCAGTACGGAGGGATGCTGCAGCCGCTGGAGACGAGCGCGCACGACGAGCACGACAGCGAGCCCGTCGCTTTCGAGTCGCCGAGCACGGTCGCGCACGTCTTGCCGCCGAAATCTGCCCCGTCGCACGACTCGCCCGCGTCGACCTTGCCGTTGCCGCAGAACGCGGAGGCGGTGCACGCGGAGGCGTTCAGCGTGCAGTCCGCGTTGCACGTAAGCTGCCCCTGGCTCCCCTGCCCCACGATCGACGAGCAGGTCGCGCCGCCGTGATCGGCGCCGTCGCACTGCTCGCTCGCCTGGTTCTTCGTGCCGTCGCCGCACGCCGCGACGACGACGCAGTTGGCCGTCTGGATCTTGCAGTCGGAGCCGCAGCCGAGCGCGCCGCCGTGGCCTGGTCCGAGCACCGAGGCGCACGTCGCGCCGCCGAAGTCGGCCCCGTCGCACGCCTCGGACGCGGCCTTCTTCTTGTCGCCGCAGTACGCGGGGACGCTGCAGTCGCCGAGATCGTACGCGCAGGCCGCCGTGCACTTGGGCGTGCCCGTCGCGTTGACGTCCGACAGCAGGCTCTTGCAGGTCGCCTGGCCGAGATCGGCGCCGTCGCACTGCTCGCTCGCCTGGTTCTTCGCGCCGTCGCCGCACTTCGGGTTCTTCACGCACTTCGACTCGTCGAGCTTGCAGCCTGGCGTGCACGAGAGGGTGCCTTGCATGTCGGGATCGTTGAGCGCGGACGCGCACGTCGCGCCGCCCAGATCCTTCGCGTCGCACTCCTCGTTCGGGTCCTTCTTCTGATCGCCGCACGCGGGCCCGATGCTGCAGCCGCTCGCGTCGAGCTTGCACTGCGCGGTGCACGCGAGCGCGCCCTGCGCGGCGGCGTTCGAGAGCGCGTCGGCGCAGGTCTTCTTGCGTAGATCGCCGCCGTCGCAGTCCTCGCTCGCCTGGTTCGCGACGCCGTCGCCGCACGAGAGGCCCGCGGTGCAGCCCGAGGTGTCGATGGCGCAGGCGGCGGTGCACGTGAGCTCGCCGACCATCCCCGGCTTCCCGGTCGCGGTCGCGCACGTCTCCCCGCCGAGGTCTGCGCCGTCGCAGGGCTCGCCCGCGTCGAGCTTGCCGTTCCCGCACGGCGTCGCGGTGGCTCCGCCGGCGCCGCCCGCCTTCTGCGGTGAGCCCGCCTGCCCCGCGACGCCCGCGGAGCCTGAGGCCGGCGCGCCCGCCTTGCCCGCGGCGCCCGCCGGGCCGCCGGCGATGCCTCCCGCGCCGCCGCCCGCGCCGCCTGCGCCGGCGAGCCCGGACGCGCCCGCCTCTCCGGACGAGCCGGAGGTGTCGACGGGTTCATCCTCGGATGAGGCCATGCCCTCCGCGCAGGCGGCGAGCACGAGGGCGGTCGAGATCCAGGCGAAGCGAGCGAGCATCGCTCGAACCTAGACGGATCGCGCCCGCGCGCGCAAACGGGCCGCACCGCGCCGCCGTGAATCGGGCTAGGCTGCCGCGATGCGACTGTTCAGCGGGAAGGTCACCCCGATCGCCCAGGAGGCCGTCCGCGCGCTCCTCGCCGCGAAGGCCATCGAGACGGAGGCGCCGCGCGAGGTCGAGGCGGACGTCGCGTCGGTGCTGCAGTCGTACCTCCGCACCGAGCAGGAGGCCGCCGACGCGGCGAAGGATCACCTCGCGCGCACCGGCAAGGGCCAGACGGAGTTCACGCGCCTGAAGCGCCTGTACGCCGAGCAGAAGGGCATCAAGGTCGGCGACGAGCTGCTCGACCACCTGCTCGATCAGGTCGTCGAGCTGCTGCTGCAGACGGGGAGCGTCGACGAGGTCTTCGCGGAGGACCACGAGCTGCGCCGCCTGATGGCCCCCAGCTTCAAGAAGCACATGGTCATCGAGGACGATCTCGACCGCGAGGCGCGCGGGCGGTTGAAGCACGTCACCGAGGGCACGAGCGCGTGGGAGATCGAGTACCAGAAGGTCATGGCCGACATGCGCCGCAAGAAGGGCCTCGGCTGACCGGGAGCGCGCGATGCCGCACGGCCACGGCGACGACTGGTTGCTGCTCATCCTCTGCTCGCCCTCCGGCGCGGGCAAGACGACCCTGAAGAACCGCCTGCTCGCGGCGCGCGGGGATCTGCGGTTCTCCGTCTCGCACACGACGCGGCCGCGACGCCCGCACGAGGTCGACGGGCGCGACTACCACTTCATCGACCGCGCGCGGTTCGGCGAGATGACCGCGCGCCACGAGTTCGCCGAGTGGGCCGAGGTGCACGGCAACCGCTACGGGACGAGCCTCGCCGAGATCGAGGCCGCCCGCGCGACCCACCGCGGCGTCGTGTTCGACATCGACTACCAGGGGGCGCGCCAGCTGCGGGCCTCGCTCGACGGGCCGGTGTCGGTCTTCGTGCTGCCGCCGTCGATGGCCGAGCTCGAGCGCCGCCTCAGGTCGCGCGGTGACGAGGGCGAGGAGAGCGTCCTGCGCAGGCTCGCCAACGCGCGCGTCGAGATCGAGCACTACGCGATCTTCGACTACACCATCGTGAACGACGACCTCGATCGCGCCTCGGAGGAGCTGGGCGCGATCGTCGACGCCGAGCGCGCGCGCACGCGGCGCCGCGCCCGCCTCGCCGAGCAGATGCTCCTGCAAGGGAGCATCACGTGAAGCTGGCCATCATCGGCGGATCCGGGCTCTACGCGCTTGGCGCGGGCGACGCGACAGAGCACAAGGTGACGACGTCGTTCGGCGCGCCGAGCGGGCCGGTGACGTCGACCCGCGTGGGCGACGCGGAGGTGCTGTTCCTGTCGCGGCACGGCGCCGGGCACCGCTACAGCCCGACCGAGATCAACTACCGCGCGAACATCGCCGCGCTCCGGCAGCTCGGCGCGACCCACGTCGTCAGCGTCTCGGCCGTCGGGTCCATGCGTGAGGAGATCGCGCCCGGTGATCTCGTGGTCGTGGACCAGTACATCGACCTCACGAAGCGCCGCGCGAGCACGTTCTTCGAGGGGGGAGTGGCCGCGCACGTGGCGTTCTCCGATCCCGTCTGTCCGCACCTCGCGCGCGCGGTGGCGGAGGCCGCGCTCGAGGCGTCGGGCGCGCGGGTGCACACGGGCGGGACGTATGTCTGCATGGAGGGCCCGCAGTTCTCCACGCGCGCGGAGAGCCTCGTCTACCGCGCCTGGGGCGTCTCCGTCCTCGGGATGACCGCGATGCCCGAGGCGAAGCTCGCGCGCGAGGCCGAGCTGCCCTACGCCACGCTCGCGCTCGCGACCGACTACGACTGCTGGCACGAGGGGCACGGCCCGGTCGACGTGCAGGCCGTGGTGGCCGTGATGGCGAAGAACGTCGAGGCCGCCCGCCGCACGCTGCTCGCGCTCGCGGCGCGCCTCCCGGACCCGACGGCGAGCCCGGCGCACCGCGCGCTCGACGGCGCCATCATGACGTCGATGGACGCGGTCCCGGCGGAGACCGCGCGGCGCCTGGCGTTCCTGCGCCCGTTCTCCACGTAATCTCCCGGCCGCCGACGCGGGGGTTCGAGTAGAGGGAGGGGCGTGCCTCGCGACTCCGGCTTCACCGCGCTCGTGGCGGAGGTCCGCCGGGACGTCGACGCGCGGCTCTCCGGGCTCTTCGAGGCCGAGCGGGCGCGCGCCCTCGCCCTCTCTCCCGACGCGCACGCGCTCGCGCGATCGATCGAGGCGCTCACGATGCGCGGGGGCAAGCGACAGCGCGCCGCGCTCGTGGTGCTCGGGCACCGGCTCGCCGGCGGCCTCGACGACGCCCTCGCGCACCCCGGCGCCGTCGCGCTCGAGCTGCTGCAGACCTACCTGTTGATCCACGACGACTGGATGGACGGCGACGAGACGCGCCGCGGCGGCCCGTCGGTGCACGTCATGCTGCGCGAGCATTTCGGCGGGGACGCGCGCCGGGGCGACGCGTTCGCCGTGCTCGCAGGTGATCTGTCCTGCGCGATGGCGCACGAGGCGCTGCTCGCCGCCGACGATCCCGCGCGGGCGCAGCGAGCGGCGCGGGAGCTCGCGCGGATGACCCACGACGTCGTGCTCGGTCAGGCGCTCGACGTCGCGGGCGGGTCGAGCGATCTCGCCCGCGCGTACGATCTGAAGACCTCGAGCTACACGGTGCGCGGGCCGCTGCTCGTCGGGGCCGCGCTCGGGGGCGCCTCCGAGGCGCTCTCGCGGGCCCTGGAGACCCTCGCCGGCCCGATCGGCGTCGCGTTTCAGCTCGCTGACGACATGTTGGGGTTGTTCGGTGACGAGCGAACAGGGAAGCCCCGAGGCGGCGACCTTCGAGAGGGCAAGCGCACGTCCGTCATCGTGGCCGCGGAGGCGCTGCTCGACGCGGAGGGGCGCGCGACGCTCGCTCGCGGAGGAGGACCGGAGGCCACGCCCGCGGCGCGAGAGGCCGCGCTCGCGCTGCTCGCCGACTGCGGCGCGGAGGCCGTCGTGCGGGGCGAGATCGCTGCGCTGGTCGAGTCCTCTCAGGCGCGCATCGCGGCGCTCGAGGCGCCCGCGGAGGCCCGCGCCCTCTTGTCGAGCGCGGCCCGCGCCCTCACGGAGCGCTCGTCGTGAACGGCGCGTCCCACGCCTGCGGAAAGGTCATCCTGCTCGGTGAGCACGCGGTCGTCCACGGCGTGCCCGCGATCGCGGCGGGCCTGCCGCTCGGCGCGAGCGCGCGCGCTGGTCGGCTCGAGCGCGGGCCGAGCACGCTCTCTGTCGGTGAGGCGGCCCGCGCGTCCTCCGACGGTGGGGGGGATCTCGACCGTGCGCTCTCTGCGGTGCTCGCCGCCGCGGGCGCGACGGTCCCGCTCGCGGTCGAGGCGCGGGCGAACCTCCCGCCAGGGGCCGGCCTCGGCTGCTCGGCCGCGCTCGGCGTCGCGATCGGTCGCGCCGTCGACGAGGCGCTCGGGCACACGCCGACGCACGAGGAGACGATCGCGCGGGCCATGGCGTGGGAGCAGGTGTTCCACGGCAACCCGTCGGGCGTCGACGCGGAGGTGTCGGCGCGAGGCGGGCTCGTCAGGTTTGTTCGGGCAGAGGGCGCGACGCCGCTCCGCCCGCTCCGCCCGCTCACGCTCGTGATCGCCGACAGCGGCCAGCCCTCCTCGACGCGCACGATGGTCGAGCACGTCGCGCGGCTCGCGGAGCGGCGGCCGGAGATCGCCGAGAAGAGCTGGCGCGCGGTGCGATCGCTCGTCGCCAACGCGGAGCGCGCGATCCGGGACGGCGAGCTGCGCGCGCTCGGGCAGCTGCTCGACTTGAACCAGATGGTGCTGGCCGGGCTCGGCGTCTCGACGCCGACGCTGGAGCAGCTCTGCGCGATCGCGCGCGACGCGGGGGCGCTCGGCGCGAAGCTCACCGGCGCGGGCGGCGGCGGCTGCGTGATCGCGCTCGTCGAGGGGCGAGACAGCCCCGCGCGCGCCGCGCTGGAGGCCGCCGGCTTCCGCGCGTTCGAGGCCACGATCGGGGAGGAGCCCGCGTGAAGGCGACCGCGCAGGCGCACCCGAACATCGCGCTCGCGAAGTACTGGGGGAAGGCGCCGGGCCCGGCGAACGCGCCGGCCGTGCCGAGCCTCTCGGTCACGCTCGCGGGGCTGACGACGGTGACGTCGGTGGAGCTCGATCGATCGCTCCCCGCCGATCGCCTGACGATCAACGGGCGCGACGAGGACGCGACGCGCGTGACGTCGCTGCTCGACCGCGTGCGGCGCGAGGCGGGCGAGACGACGCGCGCGAGGATCGTGACGACGAACGATTTTCCTACGTCGGCGGGCCTCGCATCGAGCGCGTCGGGCTTCGCGGCGCTCGCGGTCGCGGCGCGCGCGGCGCTCGGCCTGCCGTTCGATCCGACGCGGGCGAGCGATCTCGCGCGGCGCACGTCGGCGTCGAGCGCGCGCTCGTTGTTCGGCGGGTTCGTCGAGCTCGACGCGGGCGACGGCACGGATCGAGATCTGCCAGCGCGCGAGGTCGCGCCCGCGGAGCACCTCGATCTGCGCGTGGTGGTCGCGGTGACGACCGAGGCCCCCAAGGACGAGAGCTCGACGTCCGGGATGAACACGACGAGCGCGCACAGCCCCTACTACGCCGCGTGGCTCGAGCACGCACCGCGCTTGTACGAGGAGGTGCGGCGCGCGCTCCTGGCCCGCGATCTCGACGCGCTCGGCGCGGCCGCCGAGGCGAGCGCGCTCGCGATGCACGCGTCGGCGATCGCGGCCGGCGTCGTGTACTTCCGCGGCGCGACGGTCGACGCGCTCGCCGAGGTGCGCCGCATCCGCGCGAGCGGCACCTCGGCGTACGCGACGATCGACGCCGGGCCGCACGTGAAGACGCTGGTGCGAGCCGCCGACGCGCAGGCCGTAGCGGCGCGGCTCGCGGCGGTGCCGGGGGTGCTGCGGGTCCTCGTCGCGGCGCCCGGGCCCGGCGCCTCCCTCGTGGCCGATCGATGAGGGCGCGCGCCCCCGGCAAGGTGGTCCTCTCGGGCGCGTACGTGGTGCTGGACGGCGCGCCGGCGGTCGTCGCGTCGGTCTCCGCGTACGCCGTGGCGGACACGAGCCGACATCCCCGGCGGGTGAGCCCGGAGCTCGCAGCCGCCTTCGGAGACGCGCCGCCCCCGGTGGTCGACACGCGCGCGATGCGCCGCCGCGGGCAGAAGCTCGGCGTCGGCTCGTCCTCCGCGGCGACGGTCGCCGCGATCGCCGCCGACCGCTGGTCGCGCCTCACGCCGGGGCACCCCGACCGGGAGCGCGGGTCGATCGCGCGCGCCGCGTACGCCGCCCACCGCGCCGCGCAGGGTGGGGGCAGCGGGATCGACGTCGTCGCCTGCACCTTCGGCGGGGTGCGCGTGTGCCGACGGACGATCGACGGCGCGCTCCCTCGCCACGAGGCCGCGTCGCTGCCAGGCGGGCTCGTGACGCGGCTCTTCTCGTGCCCCGAGAGCGCCCGCACCTCGGCGCTCGTCGGGCGCGTGCGCGCGCTCCGCGACGACCGCCCCGAGCTCTACGCCGACGTGATGAGCGAGGCCGCGCTGGGGGCCGAGGCGTTCGCGAGCGCGCTCGCAGCGGGCGACGTGGACGCGGCGCTCCGCGGCGCGGGGGCGCAGCGGGCGGCGATGGTGCGGCTGCAGGAGGCGTCGGGCGCGCTCATCCTGCCCGACTACATGCTGCGCGGACACGCGCTCACCGCGGCGGAGGGCGCCGTGCTCGCGCAGGCGGGCGCGGGCGGCGGCGACGTCGCGATCTACTTCGGGGCGTCCGCGCCCTCGGACACCACGCGCCGCGCGCTCGCGGCGCTCGGCCTCGCGCCGCTGTCGCTCACGCTGGGCGTCGACGGCGTGCACGAGCCGCGCGGCTGACCCCGAGCGCGGCTCGGCTCGCCGCGCTCACTCCTCTTCGTCGCGCGGGATGAGCGCGCTCGTCCTGTCGACCTTGCGCAACAGCTCGCGCGGCGGCGCCACGGCCTTCTTGCCGCCGATGGCCTCCTTCGGGATGTGCACGGTCTCGACCTTGATCGTGGCCTTCACGTCCGGCCGCGGCGCTCGCGGCGCGGACGACGGCCGCCGCGCAGGGGCCGCCGGGGCGTCTGCCCGCACGGTCGCCTTCACGTCGGAGGGCGCCGGGCGCCTCGGCGCGTCGACGGCGGGCCGAGGCGCGGGGGTGGGCTTCGGCGCGGGAGGTTTGTGAGCCGCGGGGGGGACCGACCTCGCGCGCGGCGGCGGGACCGATCGCTTCCTGGTCGGGGGCTCCGGGAACACCAGCGCGCCCGCGAGCACGTCCGAGCCGGGCTCGGCGTCCGCGACCGGCTCCGGGCCTCGCAGCCGCACCCGCCGCGGGGAGATCGCGCCCGCGACGGTGAGCGGCGCGGCGCCGCAGGACGCCGCCGACAGCTCCCCGAACGGCACCGCCGACAGCAACGTAGGGGCGAGGCGCGAGACCTCCGAGCCCGTGTCGACGAACAAATCTATCATCGTCCAGTCCGCGTCCGGCTGGAGCCGCACCTCGAGCACGCCGCCGAGGAACGCCGCCGTCGAGATGCGCCCCACGATCTCGAGCAGGCGTCGCCCGGTCCCCGGCGCCGACACCTCGACCGCGCGGGTCAGGAGCGACACGCCCGCGGCGCGCGAGCCGCACGCGGCGCGGAGGGCTGCCTCCGACACCGCGTCGAGGCTGCTGAACCCAGGCGCACCGCTCATCTCGATCTCACAAACTACTCGCCCGCCGGACGACGGGCCACTTCCGTGCGACGCGACCGATCAGCTCCACGTCGCGGCGAAGACGCAGGCCGGGTCGCCCACCGCCTCGCACGAGGTCTTGTTGATCTCGACGCCGCGACCTCCGAGGACGGTCAGCGTCTCGCCGAGCACGCC
>JADLFU010000173.1 GCA_020849655.1 Polyangiaceae bacterium
ACGGCAAGCAGGCGCGAGCGCAGGGCAAGCAGGCGCGAGCGCAGGGCAAGCAGGCGCGAGCGCAGGGCAAGCAGGCGCGAGCGCAGGGCAAGCAGGGCAAGCAGGCGCAGGGCAAGCAGGCGCAGGGCAAGCAGGCGCGAGCGCGGGCGCGGCGGGCGCGGGCGGGTTCGCGACGTGCGCGACCGGCGAGTCGAAGGGCGAGATCAAGGTGCGCCCCGTGGACATCATCTGGGTCGTCGACAACTCGTCGAGCATGAAGGAGGAGGTCGACGCGGTGAACGCGGGCATCAACGCGTTCGCGGCCTCGATCGGCCAGAAGGGCCTCGACTACAAGGTCGTGATGCTCTCGCTGCGCGGCCAGGGCCAGGTCTCGGCCGGCGGCGCGATCAACAAGTGGGGCGTCTGCGTACCCGAGCCGCTCGCGGGCGACGCGAGCTGCGGCAACGGGCCCAGGTTCTTCCACGCGCCGTGCGACATCCGCAGCACCCAGCCGCTCGAGCAGCTGCTCGGGACGCTCGGCCAGACGAAGGGCTACGACGTCACCCAGGCGCCCCAGGTCACGGGCGATCACCGCGGCAGCGAGCCGTGGAAGGCAGAGCTGCGCGCCGACGCCACGAAGAGCTTCGTCATCGTCACGGACGACAGCTCGCGGCTCTCCGCCGACGATTTCCTGCACTTCGCCGGCGGCACGAACCCCAACAACAAGTCGTACGATCTGCCCCCCGGGATCCTCGATCCGTCGTGGGGTGGCCTGTTCGACAGCTGGGTGTTCCACGCCATCTACGGCTGGGGCAGCGAGACCGATCCGACGGTCCTCTGCCCGACGGCGACGAAGCCGACGATGGCGTCGTGGTTCCTCAACTACACGACGCTCGTGCAGCAGAGCGGCGGCGCCCGCGCGAAGGTGTGCGACGGCGCGTCCGCGTGGGGGCCGTTCTTCGACGCGATCTCGAAGGCCGTGGTCGACACCTCGAAGATCTCCTGCGAGATCCCCGTGCCGCCGCCGCCGAGCGGCCAGACCGAGATCAATCCAGACAAAGTCAACGTCGTGTTCGTGTCCGGCGCGACCGAGACGCCGCTCGGACGCGCGGACATCGGCGGCCCGGCCGACTGCTCGAAGGGCGGCTGGCACTACGACGACCCCGCCGCGCCCACGAAGATCGTGCTCTGCCCGTCGAGCTGCGCGGAGGCGAACTCCGTCGTCGGGGCGGGCAAGCCGGGCGAGGTGAAGGTGCTGTTCGGCTGCAGCAGCGTGAAGCCCTGACGGCCTTGGTCGCGGCCGGCGGCCCGTGGTAGCGGGGCGCGCGTGCTCCACGACGATCTCCTCGGGGGTGAGCTCGACGTGTCGGTCGTCTTGCCGGTCTACCGCACCGGGGCGATGTTCGACGAGCTGTGCGATCGGCTCGTCGCGGCGCTCGAGGCGGCCGGCCTGTCGTTCGAGCTGGTGTTCGTCGACGACGGCAGCCCCGACGACGCGTGGCGGAGGCTCTCGGCGCGCGCCGCCGCGGACACGCGCGTCGTCGCGCTGCGCCTCAGCCGCAACTTCGGCCAGCACCCGGCGATCGCGTGCGGGTTCGAGCACGCGCGCGGCAGCGCGGTCGTGCTGATGGACGCCGATCTACAGGACCGCCCCGAGGACGTCCCGATGCTCGTCGGCCGGCTCGGCGGCGACGTCGACGTCGTCTACACGACGAAGAAGGGCGAGCCCGAGTCGTTCGTGACGCGCCTCAGCTCGGCGCTGTTCCACTGGACGTTCTCGAAGATGACGGGCACCCGCGTGCCGGAGCGCATCGGCACGTTCCGCGCGTTCACCCGGCGGTTCCTCCGGGCGGTCCTCTCGTACCCGGAGCGCGGCATCCTGTACGGGCCGGTCATGTTCCACATCGGCTTCGCGATGAGCGTCGTCGAGGTCGAGCACGGCAAGCGGCCCGAGGGCAGGAGCTCCTACACGCTGGCGCGCAGGCTCCAGCTCGCCGTCGACTCGCTGCTCGCGTACACCGACATCCCCCAGCGCATGTTGCTGCGGCTCGGCGCCGTCACGCTCGTCGCCTCGGCGCTCTACTCCGTCGCGCTCGTCGGGCGCTGGCTGTGGCTAGGCCCTGGCAACGCGCCGCCCGGGCTCACGCTGTTGGCGCTCCTCGTCACCGCCGGGTTCGGGGTCACCATGGTTGCGCTCGGGGTGCTTGGCATGTATGTGTGGCGCGTCTACCAAGAGGTCCTCGGGCGCCCCCGGTACGTCGTGGCACGAGCCCTGAACGTGCGCGCGGGGCCGGGTGAGCCGGGGGCACGAGCGAGGTTACGCAGCCGCCATGTCGTCGACCAAGATCATCGAAGCCAACATCGAAGTCCACAGCCGCATGGCGGCGACGTACGACGCCGACGAGCCGCACTTTCGCCCCGAGAACCGCGAGAAGGTCCGCGGCGTGCTCGAGCAGGTCCGCGCGCGGGCGCCGGGCGGCAAGCTGCTCGACATGGGCTGCGGCACCGGCTTCTTGATCGCGCTCGCGAAGGGCCTGTTCGACGAGATCCACGGCGTCGACGTGACCCAGGCCATGCTCGACCGGGTCGACACGAGCGGCAACGTGACGCTCCACCGCGGGGCGTGCGAGCGGGTGCCGTTCGCCGACGGCTCGTTCGACGTCGTCACCGCGTACGCCTTCCTCCACCACACCGAGGACTACGCCGCCATCCTGCGCGAGGCCGGGCGCGTGCTCCGGCCCGGCGGCCTCTGCTACGTCGACCTCGAGCCCAACAAGAAGTTCTGGCAGGCGATGGAAGCCCTGCCCGCCGCCGGGCTGCCGCCGTACGTCGCGAAGGCGCGCGCGTCGGTGCTCGAGACGGACGCCGCGGTCGAGAAGGCCTTCGCCATCCCCCAGGAGACGTTTCGCCTGGCAGAGTACTCGAAGGCGGTGCTCGGCGGCATCGACGTCCGCGAGCTCGAGTCCCGCGCGAAGGAGCTCGGGTTCTCGTCGTGCGAGGTGCGGCTCGAGTGGTTCCTCGGGCAGGGCGACGTGATGCACGGCAAGTCCTTCCAGATCGCCGCGGACGTCGAGCAGTACCTGCGCGACATCGCGCCCGTCAGCGATCACTTGTTCAAGTACTTCCGCGCCATCCTGACGAAGTGACCATGATCGCCTCCGACGAGCTGCTCGAGCGGGTGCGCAGCCGCGGCTTCACTGTCGTGCCCGACGCGCTGGCGCGTGACAGTGTGCCGCGCCTGCGCGAGCGGCTGGAGCAGCTCGCCGAGGAGGACCTCCGCCTGTGGACGGAGCGCCCGTACCCGGGCCTCGAGGGCGCCCCGTACCCGGACGGCTGGATGGTCCACAACCCGTTCACGCGCTCGCCCGAGTTCGCGGCCCTCCTCGAGAACGAGGCGATGCACGCGTACCTGTCGCCGCTGCTCGGCGCGACGTGCACGCTGTACGCGTACACGACGTCGTCGATGCCCCCCGGCGGCACGAACCTCTCCGCGCGCGTCCACGTCGACTCGCCGAGGTGGATCCCCGACTACCCGACGAACGTCGGCGTCATCTTCCCGCTCGACGACTTCACCGACGACAACGGCGCGACGTACTTCTTGCCCCGCTCGCACCTGTCGCCGGACGCGCCGACGGAGGCGGAGTTCTTCGCCGGGGCCGAGCGCGTCTACCCGCGCGCGGGCGACATGGTGGTGTTCAACGCCCGCACGTACCACTTCGGCGGCACCAACCGCACCGGGCGCGCTCGCCACGCCATCACGCTCAACGTGTGCCGCTCCTACATGAAGCAGCGCTTCGACTACCCGCGGCTGACGCCGAAGGAGGTGGTCGACGCGCTCGGCCCGGTCGGGCGGAGGTTCCTCGGGTTCGACACGCGCGTGCCGGCGTCGCTCGCCGAGTACTTCGTCCCGCCGGAGCGGCGACTGTACAAGCCCAACCAGGGCTGAACCGTCCGTGACCCGCCTCCGCGCGCACGACGGCCGGTTGACGCACCTCGAGCGGCTCGAGGCGGAGAGCATCCACGTCCTGCGCGAGGTGGTCGCCGAGGTCGAGCGCCCGGTGATGCTCTACTCGGTCGGCAAGGACTCGGCCGTGATGCTGCACCTCGCGCGGAAGGCGTTCTTCCCTGCGCCGCCGCCGTTCCCGCTCTTGCACGTCGACACCACGTGGAAGTTCCGCGCGATGTACGAGCTGCGCGACCGGATGGCCAAGGAGAGCGGCATGCAGCTCTTCGTCCACCAGAACCCCGACGCTGTGGCGCGCGGCATCAACCCGTTCGATCACGGCTCCTTGCACACCGATCTCTGGAAGACGGAGGGGCTGAAGCAGGCGCTCGATCTCCACGGCTTCGACGCGGCGTTCGGCGGCGCGCGGCGCGACGAGGAGAAGAGCCGCGCGAAGGAGCGAATCCTGTCGTTCCGCGCGGCCGGGCACCGGTGGGACCCGAAGCAACAGCGCCCCGAGCTCTGGCACCTCTACAACGCGAGGAAGCACAAGGGCGAGACGGTGCGCGTGTTCCCGATCTCGAACTGGACGGAGCTCGACGTGTGGCAGTACATCCACCTCGAGGGCATCCCGATCGTGCCCCTGTACTTCGCGGCCCCTCGGCCGACGGTCTCGCGCGACGGCCTGTTGTTGATGGTCGACGACGAGCGGTTTCGGTTGCTGCCGGGCGAGGCGCCGGTGACCCGCAGCGTGCGGTTTCGCACGCTCGGCTGCTACCCGCTGACGGGCGCCGTCGAGAGCGAGGCCGACACCCTGCCGAAGATCATCCAGGAGATGCTGCTGACGACGACCTCCGAGCGGATGGGCCGCGCCATCGACCACGACCAGGCCGCCAGCATGGAGAAGAAGAAGCAGGAGGGCTACTTCTGATGCCGGGCGACGGCTACCGGGCGGACGATCTCGCCGCCCGCGACATCGACGCGTACCTCGAGCGCCACCGCAACAAGTCATGGCTGAGGTTCATCACGTGCGGCTCGGTCGACGACGGCAAGTCGACGCTCATCGGCAGGCTGCTCTACGACAGCAAGGTGGTGTTCGACGACCAGCTGGCGGCGCTCGTGGCCGACAGCAAGCGCCTCGGCACGCAGGGGCAGGAGATCGATTTCGCGCTCCTCGTCGACGGCCTCGCGGCCGAGCGCGAGCAGGGCATCACCATCGACGTCGCGTACCGCTACTTCTCGACCGACACCCGCAAGTTCATCGTCGCGGACACCCCCGGTCACGAGCAGTACACGCGCAACATGGTCACCGGGGCGTCGACCGCCGACCTCGCCGTGCTGCTCGTCGACGCCCGCCGGGGCGTGCTCACGCAGACGCGGCGCCACAGCTTCCTCGTGAAGCTGATCGGCCTGCGCCACGTGGTGCTCGCCATCAACAAGATGGACCTCGTCGGCTACTCCGAGGAGGTGTTCACTCGCATCGTCGACGCGTACCGCGAGTTTGCAGAGAGCGTCGGGATCGACGCCTTCGTCTCCATCCCGATCTCCGGCTTGCGCGGCGACAACATCACGCAGCGCTCGGTGAGGATGCCCTGGTACGGCGGCCCGACGCTGATGGAGCACCTCGGCGCCGTGGACGTCGAGGAGTCCGCCGACTCGTCCGCCCGGCTGCGCCTCCCCGTGCAGTGGGTGTGCCGCCCCAACCTCGACTTTCGCGGCTTCGCCGGCACGGTCGCCGAGGGCTCGGTCGCGCCGGGCGACGCTGTGCGCGTGCTGCCGTCGGGGCGGACGACCACTGTCGCGCGGGTGGTCACGGCCGACGGAGATCTCGCGCGCGCCACGGCGGGGCAGGCGGTGACGCTGACGCTGGCGGACGAGGTCGACTGCTCGCGGGGTGACGTCATCGCCGCGGCGGACGCGCCGCCCGAGGTCTCCGACGCCCTGCGGGCGACCCTGGTGTGGATGTCGGAGGAGCCGCTCGTCCCCGGCCGCTCGTACTGGCTGAAGATCGGCACGACCACCGTGCCGGCGACGGTGTCGCGCCCCCACCACCAGGTGGACGTCAACACGCTCGAGCGCGTCGCCGTCGAGACGTTCTCCCTCAACTCCATCGGCGACGTCGACGTCACCCTGGGCCGCGCGGTGCCGTTCGCGCCGTACGACGAGAGCCGCGAGCTGGGGGGCTTCTTGCTGATCGATCGCGCGACCCACGCGACGGTCGCGGCGGGCCTCGTGCGAAGGTCGACGCGCCGCGCGACCAACGTTCACTGGCACACGACCGACGTCACCCGCGCCGACCGCGCGACGCGCCTCGGCCAGCGCCCCCGCGTGGCCTGGTTGACAGGCCTCTCGGGCGCCGGGAAGTCGACGATCGCGAACCTCGTCGAGCGGCGGCTGCACGCGCTCGGGCGGCACGCGTACCTGCTCGACGGCGACAACGTCCGCCACGGGCTCTGCCGCGATCTCGGCTTCACCGACGCCGATCGCGCCGAGAACGTGCGGCGCGTCGGTGAGGTGGCGAGGTTGATGAGCGACGCCGGGCTCATCGTCATCACGGCGTTCATCAGCCCCTTCGCGTCCGAGCGCGACGCCGTGCGCGGCCTGCTGCCCGACGGCGACTTCGTCGAGGTGTTCGTCGACGCGCCGCTCGACACGGCGGAGGCGCGCGATCCCAAGGGACTGTACAAGAAGGCGCGCGCCGGGCAGCTGCCGAGCTTCACTGGCATCGACAGCCCCTACGAGCCGCCCGCGCGCCCCGAGCTGCACCTCGACACGACGAAGCTGTCGGCCGAGGAGTGCGCGGAGGCCATCGTCGCGCGGCTGCTCGAGGGGGACGCGCGGGGCTTACCGTGCGCTCGTCGGCGCCCGCGCCGCCGCGCGCGTCACGCCGGCAGCGACGCCCGCAGGTCCTCGAGCCCCGCCTCCAGCCGATCGCGGTGGGTGCGAAATGACAGCACGCAGACGCGGAGCACGAACCTCCCGTGCACGAGCGTCCCGCTCAGGTGCACGCGCTGGCGCGCGTTGGTCGCCGCGAGCCACGCGCGGTTGAGGGCGTCGAGGGCGGCGCCGTCCAGCCCGGGGCGCACGAGCCGGAAGGCGAACAGTGACAGCTGCGGCTCGGCCACGATCTCGACGTCCGGCATCCGCCTCACCTGCTCGCACGCCCACCGCGCCAGCTCGAGCTTCTCGTCGAGCGCCCGCCGGAAGGCGGCGACGCCGTGCAGCCTGAGCGGCAGCCACACCCTCAGGCCGCGAAAGTCTCGCGACAGCTCCGGTGACAGCTCCGAGAAGTCGACGGCGCCCGGCTCGCCGGGGGCCTCCGGCAAGTAGTCGGCGGGGACGCCGTGCGCGCGGCGCAGCGCCGCCGTGTCCCGGACGACCAGCGCGCCGACGCCGTACGGGAGAAAGAGACCCTTGTGAGGATCGAGCACGACAGAGTCGGCGCGCTCGACCCCGCGGAGCGCGCGCCGCCCGGCCTCCGTCAGCAGGAAAAACCCGCCGTACGCCGCGTCGACGTGCAGACCGAGGCGCTCTCGCGAGGCGAGCTCCGCCAGCGCCTCGAGATCGTCGACCGCGCCCGTGTTCGTCGTGCCCGCGCTCGCGACGACGAGGAAGGGTGAGAGGCCCGCCGCGCGATCCGCGGCGATGGCGGCCTCGAGCGACGGCAGGCACATGCGCAACCTCGCATCGGTTGGCACGGCGCGGACGGCCTCCGGCGGGAAGCCGGCGAGCAGCGCGGCCTTTCGCACCGAGTGGTGAGCCTCCGTGGACACGTACAGTCGGCCTCGCAGAAAGTCGGCCGGGAGCCGCGCGACCCGAGCCATCACGATGGCGGAGAAATTGCCAAGCGAGCCGCCGCTCGTGAGCACGCCGCCGGCGCCCGGGCCGAAGCCGACGAGGTCGCAGCACCAGCGGAGCACGTCGGCCTCGAGCTGCACGAGCGCGGGCGCCGCTGCCCACACCCCCACGTAGCGGTTGACGGCGGAGGCGATGAGCGCGGCGACCGCCGAGGTGAACAACCCCCCGCCCGGGATGTATGCGAGGTAGCCGGGCCCCGCGGTGTTGAAGCTCTTCGGCACCGCCTGGTCGAACAGCAGCGACAGCGTCTCCTCGAGATCGGCGCCCCCCTCGCGCATCGGCTGGCGGAGGCGCCGCGCCACCTCGCCGGCGCCGTCGACGTCGGCCGCCGGCTGATCGGGGAGGGAGGCCACGTGGGAGAGGACGCGCTCGACGGCGGCGTCGAGGACGCGCCGCAGGTCGGCGGGATCGGGCTCGAGGGGGAGGTCACTGTCGTCGAGCGACGCGGGGTCGACCGGGGTCATCGGTGGATCGGCTCTCTGCCACGGGGAGGTGGCTCTGAGCAACACCGCTGTTCAAGACCGTGCGTGCGGCGGGCGGCGCGGGCGAGGACGGCGGTCAAGAGGTGAGCTGGATGTCCACCGGCCCGGCGCGCCCGACTCCACTGCGGCCCAGTCGACAGTGGCACGACGTCGCCGTGTTCCGCCACACGCTGGGTGCCTCCGGCGCCATCCCGACGCCGCTGGTGTCGGTGAACCTCTGCCCGACGCTCACGCCCCAGGACGCCTTCTGGGACCTCGCGCTGGTCAAGCTGGACAGCCGCGTGCCGGGGAGCGTCGCCCTCCCGACGCCGGTGCGGGCGCTGGCGGGCGGGCCGGTGTGTCCGTCCGGCGGCAGCTTCGCTGTCGTCGGGTACGGCGAGCGCTGCCACTCGCTCGTCTCGGGGACGTCGAGCTGTCCGCACGGGACACGAAGCTCTGCGACGTCGTCTGGCTGGCAGATCAACACCGCGCCGTGGGCGTCGCACGGGGACGTGATGGTGTGGCGAAACGGCTTCGCGCTCGGCCAGGTGATCGATCTCGGCGTAGGCGAGGTGTCCGTTCTGCACGAGCCGTACAAGGGCACGCTGCCCGGCGACTCGGGTGGGGGCCTCTTCTTCGGTGACCTGCTGTGCGGCATCAACAGCAAGTACTACCCTGGGTTCGACTCGCGCGAGCTGTGCATCCCAGGGATCGACGGGCCGGGCCCGCTCGACACGCCCGAGGTGTGCGTCGACGCCGTGCCCGTCCCCGCGATGAACAGCGTCCACGCCGACGTCGCCAGCCCGGGTGCGCTCGCGTGGATGCGCCAGTACCCGGTGCTCGACGCGCGGGGCGAGTGGCTCGGCAGCTGCTCCAGCGGGCCAGAGGCCCTGCGCGACGTCGACAGCGACTGCGACGGACTCCCGGACGCCTGCGATCCGTGCGTCTACGTGGCCGATCCGAGCTACCGGGCGACGGGCAGGTTCGGGGCGCCGTTCGCGGGGCAGGACGGCGAGCTCCTCGACGACGACGGAGACGGTGTCGCCAACGCTTGCGACGACTGCCCCTCCACACCGAACCCGATGGTCCTGGTTTCGGGCTCGCTGGGGAGCCCACGCGCGCCCGCGCCCGCCGCCGGATGCGGCGCCGCGAACCTCCCGACGACAACGCACCTCGAGCAGCCCGACGCCGACGCCGACGGCCTCGGCGACGCGTGCGACCGATGCGGCGTGCCCGACCCCGTCTGTTGCACGACCGACGCCGACTGCAACCCACGCGCGCCGCGGGGCCTCTCCTGTCGTCCGACGGCCCTCGGCGCCGTGTGGCCCACGCCAGGAGGCCACCCTTGCGCGTCGGGATCGATGTGTGAGGCCTCGTTCGACTCCGACACCGACGGCGTCGGAGACAGCTGCGATCGGTGTCCTCGAGCGTGGGACCCAGCCCAGGCCGACGCGGACGCCGACGGGCTCGGCGACGCGTGCGACACATGCCCCGCTCTCGCCGAGGCGAGCGTCGGCGGCTCGATCGCGTGCAGCTGGCCAGGTCCGTCGATCTCGGTCGCGTTCGCCGACACCTACTGCCGCGCGGCGACCGGGGACGAGCGGAGCGCCTGTGTGCGCCTCGACAACGGCACGGGCGCCTGCAGTTTTGGGAGAGACGCAGACCGGGACGGCGTCGGCGATCTTTGTGACAACTGCAAGACGACCCCGAACGTCGACCAGGCGAACTGCAACTTTCACATCGAGCAGCAGGTGGGCGTGCCCTACCCATACATCGGCGACGCCTGCGATCGTGAGCCGTGCGCCCGGGTGATCATCGACTCGGCGACGCTGGCGGACACAACGCAGGACGACAGCTGGGCCAAGCTGCGGCTCGACCCCATCCTGCTGCCGGCGAGCGAACCCGGCGCCTACCCGGCGAGCCCCTTCGTGCAACCGCGCGTCGACGTGGGGCTGCGAGCTTGTCCTTGCCCGATGCCGGGCGCCACGACCGGCTCCTCTTCGCCTTCCGACATGGCGACGAGTTGTCGAGGTCTGTGCCCGTTCTCCCCGACTGACTTCGCATCCTCTGCGTCGAAGTGGCGGCCGGTCGAGGTCGTCCCGTCGACCGAGGACGCCGATCCGCCGAAGGGCACGAACTTTCTGGCGAGCTTCTTCCTCCCCGACTCCGTCTACCTGGGCCGCCCGCTGGCGACCCCTGACGCACCCTCCGCGCGCCCGAGCTTCGTGGACTGGGACGTGTCTCGCTTCCCAGGGGCCGCGCCGATCGGCGCGACAGGCCAGCTCTGCGAAGCCGGCTTCGGCCTCACCGGTGTGCTCTGGACGTCTGCGCAGCGGCTCACCAGTGTTCCGCTGACGAACACGGTGGCGGACTTCGGCCACCACTACGCGGGCGGCGTCCTCGGCGCGCCCATGAAGTGTCACCTGCCCGCGCCCACCGCCGTCGCCCCGTGTTTCATCTGCGCCGACGAGTGCCCGTCGTGCAGCCTCGAGGAGCTCGGGTTCCTGTCGATCGCGGAGATGGAGGAGCCCGGGTGGGACCCTCCTTCGTACCTGTGGGGCGTCGATGGCGCGCAGCCGTTCGTCTCGGAGATCGCTGACAGCGTTAGGCAGGCCCTCGCCCGCCCCGGCGTCCGCTTGCTGACGCCGACCGACGGATTCGCCCACCGGAGCGATCTGATGGGAGCGCTGGTCGAGTCGACCGAGCCGCTCGGCGCGATCGGCGCGGTCGGCCTCTCGCTCGGCGGCGGGAGGATGGGCGTCACCGGGACCGTCATCGTCACCCCACCCGACGGAGAGTCGACCGCCGCGCCCAGCGCCCTCGGGCGCGCCGTCGCAGCGGGGCCGCCGGCGCTCACCGACGCGGGCCTCGTGGTGAGCGCGCGGGAGCGGTCCCTCTTCGTCATCGGAGGGCGCTCGGGGGGCACCACAAGCCCATCGGTGTGGCAGCTCGAGCTTGACGCGATGGTGTGGCATGAAGCGCGCCTCTCTGGGCCCGCGCCCGGCACCGTGCTGGCCGCCGTGTTTCGCAGCCAGGACCGCGCCTTCTACGTCCTCGACGAGCTGAGGGTGGGGCCGCTCGCCTTCGCGCGGTTGTGGAGGGTCTCGCTCGACACGCTCCGGTCGTCGGTCGTCGGATCCTGGCCGCGCCTGCGGCGGTTCGACAGGACGTACCTGTCAGTGGCCGAGGACGGTGATCTGTTGCTGGCCGTCACCGGCGGCGCGAGGCCCCGCGGCGGCTCATGGCTGGCGAAGCTGGAGGTGGGCGCCGGGGCCGTCGGGCTGCGCTGGTTGCGGCACGAGCGCGGGCGGCTCATCGCCACGCCCGTCCTGTCACACCGTGGGCTGACCGCGTGGTACGAGCAAGGCGGCGCTAAGTTCGTTGGTGCTGACGAGCTGCGCCCGCGGGGCCCATCGCTCGGCGATCTGGGAGACTGCTTCTGATGCGCGCCAGCACGTGGGTCGGAGTCGGGGTCGCGAGCGCCCTCGCGGTCATCGGCGCCTGCGGCGACGCCGAACCGTCGGCCGTCAGTGGGGCCGGAGGCGGGGGAGGCGCGGACGGAGGGGCCGGGCGCGGCGGCGCAGCGGCGAGCGCGGGTGCATTCGCGGGCGGCGGCGGCTCGATCTCGGGCACGAGCGGCGCCAGCTCCGGTGTGTGGTCGGCCATGCGAAGTGTTCTGTCTGGACGCCGCCACCGGGCGCGGTCCAGGAGATGGTGCTTGGCGCGAAGCGGCTGATCTACCGCACGCCCTTCCCAGGGGCTCGCTCGCTCGACGCCGCCACCGGCGACGACTACAGGGTGCTCACCTCGAAGGGCACCGGGGTGCTGGATGTGTACGTGTTCCAGCGGCTCGCGCCGGAGCGGTTCTTGTTCGAGGCCGTCGCCCCTTCGGCGACGACCCCGAGCGGCACCACGCCGGTCATCCTGGTGGGCGACGGACTCGACACTCCGGCGCCCTGGCTCGCGCCCGAAGACCGCGGCGAGGACGCCACCGTGCGGTTCGCTGGGACGCACGTCGCCTGGCTGCGCGGGTATGGACAGAAGAACCTCAACGTCTACGAGAAGGTCGAGACCTGGACCGCCGACCTCGACCCCGTGGGCAACCCTGTGCAGCCCCGCGTGGTGGAGGCGACGCCCGGCGCCGCGCAGAACGCGACGAGGGGGGCGTTGAGCCACGGGCGCTTCGCGGCGATCCACACGGCCGACCGCGCGCGGGTGTGCGAGCTCGACACCGCTCACTGCTACGATCTCGTGTTCCCGCCCGAGTTCGGCCCCTTCTATCACCTGGTCGGCCTCACCGACACGCACCTGTGGATCGAGACGTCGATCGGCAAGCGCATGTTCCGGCTGAGGCTCGGGGAGGCGTCGCCTTGACACGGGGACGCCGAGGAGGCGACACGTCGGTTTGCACACCCACTGGGTAGGTTCAGCTTTCTGCCGCGCGAAGGTGGCTTTCCCGAGACCCACGTTGAAGCAGGCGCGGGGTCGCACCGTCGCACCGTCCGGATGCCGAGCGGCCGCTCCTTGCCGTCGGGCTTCGGGATGTACGTGGCGAACAGTGTCCTCGAGCGCGCGCGGCCCGAGGTCAGAAGCTCCCGGAGACGGCGAGCGTCGTCACTCCGCGCCTGTGTGCGCCCACGATCTGCACCGCGGACGACGGAGCGCTCGCCCTCGGGTGAACGAGCAGCGGGACGCCGACGCCGACGGCCGTGCCGAACAGCGCCCCGGCGAGCGCGTCGGTGGGCCAGTGGGCCTCGCTCATCACCCGGAGCGTGCCGGTGGCCAGCGCCACCGCGCCGCCCCCCCACGCGAGCCACGGCGCGGTGCGGTACCCGCGGAGGTACGCGAGCGCGGCGCCGGAGGCGGCGAGATCGAACGCCCACGCCGTGTCGCCGGAGAAGAAGGAGAGGTGCTCCTCGGCCGGGGTCCCCGCGAACTCCGAGTCGGCCTCGTGCCCGTACGTGTACGCGGGGCGCCGCCGCGCGGTCGCCTGCTTCGTCGCGCTCACCGTCGCGGTCGTGAGGAGGAACCCGTTCACGACGATCCACGCGTTCTGCCACGCGTGGGCGCCACGCCCCGCCTGGTACGCGGGCACCATCACGCCGGCGAGCGCGCCCACGGGCAGGAGCACGAAGGGGCCGACATGGCTGGCGAGCCCGAGGCGCCGACGGTCGCCGTGCGCGAGCGCGTCGTGGCCCCACCTGTCGAAGGCGGAGGGCTCGCACCAGCGACATCGGTCAGGCACCGCTCCGCCGGAGGCCTCGTCCATGGCGACGGCGAGCCCGAGCACGGCCGCCGTCTCGGCGCCCAGCGCGAGCGGCCCCGTGCGCGCGAGCTCTCGCGAGCCGTCGGCGCGCGCCGCCGTCGCGCCGAGCACGACCACCAGGCCGAGGGCCCTGGCGCTCGGCTCCGACCTGCTCGGACGTGGGGCACGTAGGCCGCGGGGGGTGCTCGGCAACGCCCCATCCTACACGCTCCTCGTGGGTCGGGCCGCCGCGCGGGGCAGACCTCGACCGAACGATCGTTCGGCGACGTCACCGCAGGATGCGCTGCTCGTCGCCGTCGGTCTCCCAGGTGATGGCGCCGCCGCGGTCGGTGCGGAGCGCCTGCACGCCGGCGCGACCGAGCGTCGAGAGCGTCGTCGGGTGCGGGTGCCCGAAGCGGTTGCGCACGCCCGTCGAGAGCACCGCCCACGTCGGCGACACCGCCGCGAGGAAGGCGGGCGAGGTGCTCGTGCGGCTCCCATGGTGCCCGACCTTCAGCACGTCGGCGCGCAGCGTCGCGGGCCGCGCGAGCAGCGCGCGCTCCTCCTCGGCCTCCGCGTCCCCGACGAAGAGCACGCGGCGCCGCCCGAGGCTCACCCGAAGGACGAGCGAGTTGTCGTTCGCGTTGGCGAACGGCGTGATCTCGGGGCACGGCGCGAGCACCTCGACGACCGCGCCGCCCAGCTGGTGCGCGCCGCAGAGCGAGTCCGGGCGGCGCACGCGCGCGCCGCGTCGACGGGCGCCGTCGACGAGCGCCGCGTACGTCTCGCCCGCTCCCTCGCGCTCTCCTTGCCCCGTGTCCCACAGCTCGCGGACGCGCACCTGCGGCAGGGTCGACGCGAGGCCGAGGAAGTGATCGGGGTGCGGGTGGGAGAGCACGACGACGTCGAGCTCGCCGCGGCGGCGCGCGCGGAGCGTCGGCGTGAGGACGGCGCGCCCCGGATCGAACGTCGAGCCCACCTGTCCGCCGCCGTCGATCAGCATCGCGCTGCCGTCCGGCAGATCGACGAGCGCCGCGTCGCCCTGTCCGACGTCGAAGAAGGTCACCCGCAGGAGCCCCCTCGGCGCCGCGGCGCGCGTGCCCGCGATCTCCGCGAGGAGCAGCGCGGCGACAGTGCAGGCCGCGACGACGGACGCGGGCGCTCGGCGCGCCGCGGCGGCGGCCACGCCCAGCGCGGCGACCGAGAGCTGCGCGACCGACGGCGGCGGGAGCGCGAGCGCGCCGTGCGGGACGGACGACACCGCGTGTGCGACGCCCGACGTCGCGAGCAGCGCGCCCGACGCGAGCAGCGCGAGCCCTCGCTCGAGGGCGCCGAGCGGCCACGCGACCGCCGACGCGAGCGACGCCGGCAACGCGACGAGCTCTCCGATCGGGCCCGCGACGAGGTTCGCCGCGACGCCCCCGAGCGGCACGGGCGCGCCGAAGCAGAGCAACAGCGGCGTGCACGCCGCGGTCGCCGCGCCGGTCGCGGCGACGGCGATCCGCGCGCTCTCGGGCGCGCGCGGCGCGACGCGCAGGAGCCACGCGGCGATCGACGGCGCGCCGACGAGCAGGCCGAGAGTCGCGAGCGCCGACAGGACGAGCGACACGTCGAACCCGGCGAGCGGATCGAGCGCCGCCGCGGCGATGAGCGACAGCCCGAGCGCGCGCGCCGCGTCGGGGCGCCGGCCGAGCGCGCGCGCCAGGAGCACCACCGCCAGCAACCACGCCGCGCGCCGCGCCGAGCCGCTCGCGCCCGCGAAGTCCGCGTAGGCGAACGCGATCGGGACGCCCGCCGCGGCGGCCCAGCGAGACGGATCGGTGCGTCGCGCGAGCGCCGCGCTCCTCCGGAGCGCCGCCGTCGCCGCGGCGAAGCACGTCAAGACGACCACCGCGAGGTGCGAGCCCGAGACGGCGAGCAGGTGCGAGAGGCCGCTCAGCTTCCACGCCTCGTCCTCCCCCTGGTCGAGATCCTCCTCGCCGAGCACGAGCGCGCGCGCGAGCGGCGCCGTGCGCGCCGGGTACACCGCGAGGATGCGGGCGCGGACGTGCGCGCGCGCGCGATCGATCCACGACGTCACCCCTCGGCCCGGCGCGACGAGGCGAGCGTCGAGCGCGCGACCCGACAGCGTCACGCCGCGCCGCGCCCTCGACGGCAGGCCGTCGACGTCCGGGTTGCGTGACAGCTCGACAGGCGCGAGATCGGCGACGAGCTCGATCTCGTCGCCGCGGGCCGCCCACCCCGCGTCCGAGAACACCCTCGCGCGCGTGCCCGCCGCGATCGCGCCGTGATCGCAGCTCGCCGCGTCGACGCGCACCTCGAGCGACATCACGCCCGCCCGCCGCGTCGGCGACGAGGCGACGGCGCCGCGCAGCTCGCAGCGAGCGGGAGCGCCGAGGGCGTCACGAGCGCGCGCGTGCGCCGCCTCGAACGCGCCGACCGCTCGCTTGCCGCCACCCCACGCGAGCACCCCCGCGAGCGCCGCCGCCGCGAGCTGGGAGCGCGACGCGCGCAGCGTCCACGCGACCGCGAGCGCGGCGAGGAGCGGCGTGGGGCTCCCCGAGGACGCGCGCTGCCCCGCGAGCGCGACGCCACCGATGATCCAGGTCGAGTCGATGCGCACGCGCCGCCCTCAAGCGAGCGGCGTGCCAGCCATCGCCGCGGCCAAGAAGCCGCTCCGACGGGGTGGACGCGGACGCGCGTCCAGTGGACATCGCGTCCAGTCGACGTCCCGCGCACGCGGCCGGGTCGAGCGTCTGTCCGTCCAGGAGGCGCCGTCACCGGCGGCGTCGCGCGGCCCACCACGCGAACGCGATCAGCGCGAGCGCGCTCGCCCCGCGGCGGTCGCGCGCCCTGTCGGCGCGGCACGCGCAGCCCCCCTCTTCGTCGGAGCCGTCGGCCGCGGTCCGGGCGCCGAGCGTCGTGATCGCCTGTGAGCCGGCCACGCCCCCTTTGCCAACCACCGAGCCGCTCGCGCCCCCGCTGCCAACCATCGAGCCGCTCGCGCCCCCGCTGCCAACCATCGAGCCGCTCGCGCCCCCGCTGCCAACCATCGAGCCGCTCGCGCCCCCGCTGCCGCCGCCCGCTGCGCCGCCCCCAGCGCCGCCCGCGCACGCGCCATCGTCGACGACGCCGTCGCAGTCGTCGTCCCGCCCGTTGCAGACCTCGGCCTTGGCGACGCAGCGCGCACCCCCGGACAGGATGGTGTCGACGTAGCGAGGCGCCGCCCAGCCGCCCGAGTCGGCGAGCCCACCGAGCAGGACGGGATCGCCAAACCCTTGCCCCGTCGAGCCGTAGCAGCGCCAGCCGTCGACGCCGCGCGCGCAGAGATCCGCGCGGCCGTCGCCGTCCCTGTCGGCGAGGCGCAGCGTCTCGTAGTACGCCGGCGACGCGCCCCAGCCGCTCGCGTCCGACAGCGGCGGCCCCTTGATCTCGGCGAAGCCGCTCCCCGTCCAGGCCCAGCAGAGCACCAGCTCGTTCGCGCGCGCGCAGAGATCGATCGCGCCGTCCCCGGTGACGTCGCCGGTGCGCAGCGTCGTGTAGTTGGAGTAGTCGTGCCAGCCGTTCGCGTCCGAGGCCGCGGCGACGATCACGGCCTCCCCGAACCCCGCGCCGGTGCCGAGGTGGCAGCGGAGATCCGACGCGGTGCGGACGCAGAGATCCGCGCGCAGATCTCCGTTCACGTCGACCATCCGCAGCGTGCTCCAGTACTGGATGGCGTCGAACCCGAGCGCGTCGGTCCACGCGGGCCCCGCCCACTCCTTCGAGAACTTCACCCCCTCGCTCCGCGCGCAGCGCACCCCCTCGTGCGACCGGACACACACGTCGGCGCGACCGTCGCCGTCGAGGTCCCCCATCCGCACCGTCCCGTAGACCTGCGCGGTGTCGTGGCCCGCCGCGTCCGACCACGCCGGCCCCTCGACGCGCTGCTTGAACGCCTTCCCGTCCGAGAGCCAGCACCCGAAGCCCTGCGAGTCGCGCGCGCACAGATCGTCCCGGTGATCGCCGTCGACGTCGGCGAGGCGCAGCGTCGAGTAGTAGCGCGGGTGGTCCCAGCCGTTCGCGTCGGTCATCCCGCTCCACCAGATCGTCGCGTCGCCGAAGCCCGCGCCGGTCGACGTCGCGCACATGACGCCCGCGCTCGACCGGGCGCACGCGTCGGCGCGGCCGTCTCCGTCCACGTCGCCCATGCGGAGCGTCGCGCGGTACTGCGTGAGCGACCACCCGTTCGCGTCCGAGAGCGGCACCGGCGCCCACGCTGCGCCGTAGCCGGTCGCGGTCGCGGGCCAGCAGAAGAGGCCGTCGACGCCGCGCGCGCACACGTCGGCGCGACCGTCGCCGTCCACGTCGGTGGAGGTCGGGGGCGCGTACGCCGACGGCTGCTCGTTCAACAGTGTGATCGCGTACTGTCCACCCGGCAGCCCCTGCGGGCCGGCGGTCGGGGAGCCGCCGCCGATCGACGGCCAGCCCGCGCCCCAGGTGATCCGGTCGAGCATCCCGAAGCGCCCGGCGCCGGAGGGCACGTCCCACGCGTGGTAGAAGAGCCAGTCCTCCGCGCCGACGGGGACCACCGAGCCGTGCCCGGGACCGCCCCACTGGCCGTTGTTGCCGAGCAGGGGCGCGCCGAGCTTCTCGTACGGACCGAGCACGGAGGTCGAGCGCGCCACGCTGGTGCGGTACTTCGTGTCATACGAGTTGCCGCTGTAGAACAGGTAATAGTAGCCGCCTCGCCGCACGGTCCAGCTCCCCTCGACGACGCCGCCCTCCCAGCCGAGGCCGCTGCGGAGCACCTCGACGAAGCTCGAGCCCGCGGGGAACGACAGCCCGTCGGGCGCGAGCGGGCTGGCGAGGATGCGCGTGGGGTTGCCGTGCGCGTTGCCGTCGATCTTCACGAAGAGGTAGTGCTTGCCGTCACTGTCACGAAAGTAGTTGGCGTCGATGACGCCCTCCCCGTGCTCCACGAGCGGGTGCCCGAGATCCGTGTAGGGCCCGAGCGGGCTGGTCGCCCACGCCGCGCCGATCGACAGGACGTCCGAGCCGTTGACGGAGGTGTAGTACGCGATGAAGCGGTCTCCGACCTTGTGCAGCTCCGGCGCCCAGTTGCGCCCCCCGTTCGCTGCCCACGCCGGCGCGCCGCTCGGGAGGATCGACGCGCCCGTGTCCTCCCAGTGGACGAGATCGTGCGAGCGCCGGATGGGGAACGATCCGCCCGTGCAGACCATGTAGTAGATGGGCTCTGGGTCGGGGAGCGCGAGGATGCCGGGGTCGGGGCAGTCGAACGGCACCACGGGGTTCGCGAACGGCGGGGCGACGGACTGCGCGCGCGCGTCGCGCGTGAGCAGGCCGAGCGCGAGCGCAGCGAACGCGAGCGCGGCGGACGGCGAGGTCGAGGTCGGCATGGGTAGAGTCAGCTTGGGAGCAGATCGGCTGCGACGGAGAACTTTCCCATCAATTCTCGTGAACTTCTCGCCTCGGGTGGAACAAGGCCGGGGATCCTACAGGTGTTCGAGAGCCATCGCAGGAGGCACCCCGATGAGCGCAGCCTACAAGGAAGACGGGCGTACCGTCTCGCCCAACATCGATCTGCGGGAGTGGGGCAAGTACCTCGGCGACGCGACCGTCGCCGCCGCCATCCTCGACCGACTCGCGATGAACGCCATCCGCGTCGACTTCGATGGCCCAAGCTTCCGACAGCACGTCGCAGCCGAGCGCGTCAAGAAGTCGAACGCGAACAGGAAGCCAGCGAAGACGTGAAGTCGTCACTCGGGCGGCCGCCCATCCTCCCTGACCGCGTCCGCCGCATCGACGGCTCCTTCGCCTTCCTCCCTCACCGTCTGCTCCGCGACGGCTTCCTGACGTCACTCTCCCCCGACGAGCGCGGCCTCTATCTCTTCCTCGTCCTCGCCGCCGACAGGACGGGCATCAGTTTCTACTCGTACGACAAGATCTGCGCCTTGCTCGAGATCGACCCCGACGCCTATCTCCACGCACGCAACGGCCTGCTCGCCAAGGACCTCATCGCCTTCGACGGCACCCGCTTCCAGGTCCTGTCGTTGCCCGCCGTGCCCCGCTGGACCGCGGAGGCCGCCCCCTCGCGCGACCCCGAGCTCGTCGACCACGCGACGATTCACGGCCTCACTCGCCGCTCGCTGCGCTCCTCCCAGAGGTAGCAGTCCGGCACGCTCCCCGCTCGTCGCCCGCTCCGCGGAGGTAGACGAAGGAGAAGGACGGAAGCAAGGGGGAAGAAGAGCCACGTTGGACTCGGCGGGCGGGGGTGGGCGCGGGGAGGTGGATCACGATCTCGGCGCTGCCGCGGGGTGGTGGGTCTCGCCGGCCGGCGGAAGTGGATCAGTGGTAGGCCGGCGTTGAAGCCGAGGCTGGACACCAAGCCCCCAGGGCGTCAGTCGTCAGAGTCACTCAAGCCGTCGGGGTTCCAGCTCAAGAGCGCGGCGGCCTTGAGGTCCGCCTTGACGGACGCGTAGCCCGTGTCGGCGGCGAGGTTCACGGCTTCGACGTCGCGGTCTTCGCTCTTCACCTTGTAGAGCTGCTCGAAACCGTTCTGGTAGTAGCAGTACTTGAAGTCGCTCGTGCGAATCATGCGCGAGGGCTCGCCGCCGCGCTTGTTCTCCGAGACCACCACGCGCGAGGCGCCGTCGTCTGCGCCGGTGAGGATCGGCACGAGCCTCTTGCCTTCGAGCGAGTCGGGCGGCGCCAGCCCGCACGCTTCGCAGAGTGTGGGGAAGAGATCGATGAGCCCCACCGGCGCGTCACTCGTCTTGGCGAACGTGCCTGCGCTGCTCGGCATCGAGACGATGAACGGCACCCGTGCAGCACCTTCGAAGTAGTTGTTCTTGTACCAGATGCCGTGTTGCCCCATCATCTCGCCGTGATCGGCCACGTAGATCACGATGGTCTTCTCACGCAGGCCGAGCTCGTCGAGCTTCTGAAGCACCAGGCCCACTTGCTCGTCGACGCAGTCGATCATCCCGTAGTACACACCGCGGCACTTCTTGAGGTCTGTCTCGGTCAAGTTGCCCATGCCGTACTTCGCGAAGTCTGACTTCATCGCCGCGCTCAGGTCGTCGTACATGCCGGGCAACACGGTCGGCAGCGGCATGTCCAAGTACTGCGACGCGTAGGCGGGCTGGACCGTGAAGGGGAAGTGTGGGCGCACGTACGAGACGCCCAGGAAGAACGGCGTCGTGTCGTTCTTGTGTGCCTCGAGGAAAGCGACCGACTGCTCGGTGACCACGGTCTCTTCGTTGAGCTCGATTGACCAGTCGATAGTGTGCGCGTGCTCGACCAGGCGATCGTCACCCTTGGGGTACTCGATTCCGGCGTCCTTGAAGCGCGCCTTGACGACCCGCGTCGGGTCTTCCCCTAGATCGTGGAAATCGTTGACCAGCGTCTCCCAGTGCTGCTTGCCGTACCAGGCGCTGGTGTACCCGACGCGCGAGAAGTACGTGCCCAGCGACTCGTAGTTGCCGGCCTTGATGTTGGAAGCCATGCGGCCAGAGTGAAACGACTGACGCGAGGGCACACAAATCGGGTCTTGGCATAGCCCGCAGTGAAGACCGTCCCAGCTGCCGCGATCGAGTCGATGGCCGGCGTGCGAATGTAGGGGTCGCCAGCGTAGCCCGCGGCGTACGGGTTGTGCTCATCGGACATGATCCACACGACGTTGAACTGCCGAGGCGAGTACGGCCGGCCTCCATCGTTCGAACCGGCGTCGCCGGGGTTGGCGCCCCCGCCGGCTCCGCCACCGGGTGAGCGGTCGTTCTTCGAGTGCGCACAGGAGACGCCCACGCCGGCGAGCCCGAGGCCCTGGAGAAATGTACGGCGCGAAGGGGTCAGGACGAGAGGTTTGCGCGGTGTCTTCATGAGAATGGCCGTGAGCAGCCAGGAGCAGAGCTCGCTGGTGAAGATCGACGAGGGCGGGAAACGGCGCAGAGAAGTGATCGAATCGTGACAAGCATCGGGTCCTGCCGGGCCATCCCCCGGGTGCCCAAACGATACACAGCCCGGAGGACCCCGACGACCGAGACATGCGCCGAATTCGTTACGCCCGCGAGGGCGATGTTCCGCCAGCTAGCGCCTCGCGCCCCAGGTTCGTGGCGGATGCGCGGCACGCGGTCCCTGCGGGATCGCCACGAACAGGACGGCGAGGCGCGCCCGCGACGCGCGACGACGCGATCGGCTCGAGCACCCCACGGGAAGCCGGTCACGCGGGCTCGAGGAGGTGCTCATCGGCCCACGCAACGGAAGTCGCGGGCGGCGCGGGCGGCGGCGCCCTCGGCGCCGGCACGCCCGCCTCCGGAGGAATCTCACGAGCCGGCTTCGGGCCCGAAGTGCCTGGAGCTGGATATCCACCCTCTCCGACTCATGCGGGCGAGCGAGGCCAGTCGTCGGGGGCCACCCCGTTGGCGGAACGGCAGGGGCCTCCTCCGGAAGCTCGGGCGACGGGAAGGAGCTACCGCCTCCGTGGTGACGGACCCGAAGAGCGTGCGCGCGTACCTGCGAGGCATCGGCGAGCCGTACGAGGTCCCCGAGCGCAGCCCGAGCCGCGGCCCGCCGTACTGGCGGAGCACGGTGCTGCGCAAGAAGGCGCTCGGCGGCGCGGACGACGCGTGGGCGTGATCGGCGCGACGAGGCCATGACCGCTGGCGACGGGGTCCGTGCCGGCGGCGTGTGGTAGCCTCCCGTGAAGGTGGCTCCACGTCGCGATTCCGACCGCGTTCGACAGCTCGCCGGCCGTCGGGGTACGTCGTCGCCGCGATGAAGCGCTCGCCGACGGGCGGGCGCAGCCTTCGTCCGCAGCGAGGGATACCCCGCGACCCCGGCCGAGGGCGTCTGAATTTCCTATGCGCCGAGGCGCACGGCGGCCAGACAGTCCTGAGCTTCCGCGCCGCTCTGCTGTCCGACCGGTTCTCCACGCTCAGGCGCGAGTTGGTGGCGCGGTGCAAGGGCGGAGGCGGCGTGAGTTGGGTGTTGGCCCAGGCTGGGTGTCCGCCCGGCCCAAGAGCGAGCGGCATGCCGCTACAGCTTCAGACGAAACATCCGGGTGACATCCCTTCCGGCACGTGTGTCTTGGACCGTGATCCACAAGTGAGTGCGCGTGACACCCACGATGCCGTTGGTGCGAACGTCTGGATCGTCCGGGGGGAGCGGCCCGGACAATTCGCGACAGTTCGACGCGGCCAGGTCGCACACGTGCACCCAGTTCCTTCGCAGAATCACCGCGTACATCCCCTCTCCGCCTGCGCCGAACGCGGCGTTCGCCCGCGCGCCCGGCACGGCTGTCAGTCTCTTTGGGCTGACCGGGTTGCCCTCTGTGTCGACCTCGGACGACCAGATCTCCACGCTATCGTAGTTGTTCACCGCCTTCTGCCCGAAGCCGCGTACCCACCCCGCGTGCGTACCTGCGAACCGAATCGTCGCGTCCTCGCCGGCGTCCGCCGCCGACAGCCAGGGCGTCGGCGCGCTCAGCCCGTCCCCCACGAGAATCGTGGGGCTCGCGCCGGTCGGCGACGACGGCGAGACGGCCATCGCCTCGAACAGAAACTTCTCCGGGTTCACCTTTTGAAACTCGTACACATCAAAGACGCCGCCACTCTCTGACGTCAGAACCCGGAAGTCCTCACCCGTCGTCGCGTCGAGTGACCGGGCGCCCGCGAACGCGGAACGGAACAGGAACCGCTTCGAACCGAGCGCGACATCGTGGACTGACCCGGGAGGATGCCACACTTGCAGCCCGACTGCGCCGATCGTGCCGGCCACTGCAGCGTTCTGGTCACTCGGGAGTTCGACGACACCGGCCGCGAAGTGGTCGCCTTGGGAGTCACTGAACTGAAACGCGCAGGCCGTGCCCATCAACGCGGAACGCACTGCACCATTCGCGTCTGTCCAGTACTTGGGCCCACCGACGCCGTCTTGCAGGGTCAGCGTCTGTCCAGCGGCAACGTCGTGGGTGAGACTGGCCAGAAACCACCACTCGGCCCCAGACGCCGCGAGGCTCAGGAACTGAGCCTCCTCACAGTCGGACTGCCCGACGCACGCCGTCCACGCGAACAGCTGAAAGGACGGAGACGGCAGCCCAACCGACATCTCACAGCTCAAGAACTGCGCGCTCTTCGTCCACACGAGCGCGCCCGCGCCGGCCGTCCCGCCCGCACCGCCCGCGATCGCGCCTGCGGCACCGCTGGCCGCCCCCGCCTTCCCCGCCTGGCCGGAGCCGCCCGCCTTCGCGGCGACGCCCGCCACGCCCCCAGCCCCTCCGCCCGTAGGCGACGACTCGCCCGACGAACCACACGCGCCGACCGCGCCGACCGAGACCGCCCCGGCCAGTGCCACCCACGCCGCGGTGCGCATCAGAAGCAGTCTCCAAGGTCGTGCGACCGCTTCCTGCTCCGCCCGATGTCTTCCGCATCGACGAACCGACCGACACCGTGCTCGAGCCGCAGCGTCAGTCCGCGGCGAGACAGCATTGGAACAGCCTCGAGGCGCCCCTGGTCCTGCCGGGTCCACACGACGGCGAGGCCGCGCGCGGCTACGTCAAGCTTCGTCAGCCAGGACTTGCCCCTGCTCCCCGGGCCACCAGAAGCCGCGAGCAACAGCCCGCCGTCTTCGGTCGCCGACAGGAACGTCTCGTCGAAGCGCCTCAGCCGCGGCCACACGCCCACGACCACTCCTCTTCCATCGTCGAGCGAGAGGCGAATCATGCGTGCCAGCCTCGACGGGCCGACCCTGATCTCATCGATGACGTAGAGGCTGCGGTCCTCGCTGCGGAAGACCGCGGCGAGCACCGTACCGGGCGAGACGCCAGACACCCGCGTCTCGTACCACTCGCCGCTATCGACTGCGTGCTGCCATAGAGTGGGACTCGCGGCGCCGTCTGCGCCGCGACCTCCGACGAAGAAGAGCGAGCGCTCGCGCGCGCTGAGCACGATGGCGCTGCCGGGCGGCACCTCTGGAGGCGCGACTGCCGAGCTCGCTTGCGGCGACGACGTCGTCGAGTCACCGTCGGGCGGCGCGACGCGTAGGCCCGTCTTCGAGAGTCGTCCGCCACGCAGCGACAGGCCGACCACCCGGCTGGGCAGGCTCGCGCCGACGAGCGCGCCCATCAGGTCGCTCCGACGCGCGAACGAGTCGGTTGGGGTCACCAGCACCACGCCCGCCGCCGAGCGAGCCAGGCGAACGTCGTCGTCGACCTCCGTGACGAACCGCTGCGCCCCGTCGACCCCCAGGATGTACGCTGGCGGGTCGTAGCCGGGCTCCTCCATC
>JADLFU010000174.1 GCA_020849655.1 Polyangiaceae bacterium
CTGCGCGAGCTCGTCGCCACCGAGCCCGCCTGGGGAGCCTCCCCCGGCTTGTCACACCCCGAGAGCCCCAGCGCAGCGAGCACCGCGGCCAGGCTCCTCAGACGCGAGCGGCGCGAGAACTCGTCTCGTCTCGTCTCCTCTCGTCTCGTCTCGTCTCGTCTCGTCTCGTCTCGTCTCGTGCGTTCATTGGGGCGATGATAGGCTCGTTGGTTGGCCGCGCAAGCGAAATGTTGGCGTGCGCTTGTTGTGCGGCGTGGCGCCTCCCGCGGTGTGCACCCCCGTCCGCAAGGGGTGCCGTGGACGAGGGCGCGGCGTCGGGTGTTCGGGGCGTCCCTCGCGCGTCGCGACAACGCCGGCAGGGCCGGAGCCGCGCCTCCCGACCGCCCGTGCGCCTGGAACTTGGCCGCGCGCGACCGCGGCTGGTAGCGCCTCCCCTCGTGAGAGGTCACGAGGCGATGTGCCTGCTCTTCGTCGCAGCGGCGGCGCTCGTGGCGTCGCCGGGCGAGGTGCTGCCAGCGCACGCGAGCCCGGCGGCGCACGTGGCGCCCGCGCCGCGGCCCGCGAGCGTCGGCTCCCCGAACGAGGGGCGCCTCGTCGCGGGCGTCAGGCTCGAGCCGAAGCCCTACCTGCGCGTGATGCGGAGCCCCGAGGGGCGCTGGGGCATGCCCGAGCTCGTGGGGCTGCTCGACCGCGGTGCGCGGCGCGTGGCCCGGAGGTTCCCCGGTTCGACGCTCGGCGTCGGCGATCTCTCCCGGCGCGACGGCGGCGACGTGATGGGGCACCACTCGCACGAGAGCGGGCGCGACGCGGACGTCGCGTTCTACCTCCGCGACGCGCGCGGCAAGCAGATCGTCTCGCCGCAGATGTTCGCGATCGACGAGCGGGGGAGGGCGACCAACCTGACGGGCGCGGCCTTCGACGACGCGCGCAACTGGGCGCTGCTCGAGGCCTGGCTGACCGATCCCGAGACGCGCATCAACCGGGTGTTCGTGGCGGATCACGTGCGCGATCGGCTGCTCGCGTTCGCGCGGCGGGTCGGCGCCCCTGCCCAGCTGCGCGCCCGCGCCGCCGAGGTGATGCTGCAGCCCGCGGGCCCCGCGCACGACGATCACTTTCATGTGCGCATCGGCTGCCCGCGCAACCAGAAGGGCTGCCTCGAATTCGTGACGAAGGAGGCGCCGCCCCACCGGGACCGCGGCCAGGCGGGGCGCGCGCCGCGTCCGAGGAGGCGCGCCGGGTCCGCGCCCGTCGTGCGCCCCGCGGCCGCGGTCGAGCCGGCGGCCGACGACTTCGCGGACGATCCGCCCCAGCCTTGACGCTCAGCCGCGCTTCGTGGGCTCCTCGGAGAGGCCGAAGAAGCGCTGCACCGCCGTCAGCATCCGCCCCTGCTCGATGGACATCCTGTCGGCGGAGCTCTGCTCGTCGATCGCGCGGGCGCCCTGATCGTGCGCGAGCTGTCGCTCCGCGAGCACGCGGGAGATCTCGTCGGCCATCTCGGGGCGCGCCAGGATGAACTCGCGAAAGTCCTCCTTGTCGAGCCGCAGGCACAGCACCTCGCCGCTCGCCACCACGGTCGCGTTGCGCCGCTCGCCGGTCATCAGCCCCTGCTCACCGAAGATCGTCGGCGCGACGACGGTCGCGACGACGCCCTCGTCACCGTCGGCGGTGCGGACGCGCACGTCGGCCGAGCCGCGCGCGAGGACGTACAGCCAGTGCGCGACGGCGCCCTGGCGCGTGATGATCTCGCCGGCCGCGAACGGCGTGACCCGCAGGCGGCGCGCGAGATCGTGCCGCTCGTCGTCGGTCAACGTGCGGAACAGATCGAGCCCCGCGAGCACCTCGGCGCGGCGCGCGATCTCGCGCTCGACCTTGCGCAGCTCCCGCTTCTCCGTGCGGTCCTCGACGAACAGCGCCGCCGCCGGGATGCCGAGCGGGATCTCCGCGCGAGAGAGCGACGAGAACACGCGCGAGAGGATGACGGAGCTCGTCGGATCGTCGCGCGCGAGATCGGTGAGGTAGTACCGGACGGCGTACCGCGCGACGCTCGCGTGCCCGTCGGCCGCGAGCGCGAGGCAGACGCAGTTGGGCGGCGGATCGGCGGCGACGCACGGGATGGGCGCGGCGCGGAGCGCGGCCTCGACGACCTCGATGACCCGGTCGGGCGAGGTGCGGTAGTCGACGTCGAAATAGACCCACATCCGGTGCGGCGCCGCCGCCGCGTCGCGCTGCCCGAGGATGAGGATGTTCTGCGCGAGGAGCTGCGCGTTCGGCACGATGGCCGAGTCCCAGTTGCGCGTCTCGATGACGGTGTGGCGCCAGCGGATCGACACCACCTTGCCCTCGGTCTTGTCGGGCAGGCGAATCCAGTCTCCCTCGCGGATCGACCCGTCGAGCTGCAGCGCGAGCCCGCCGATGACGTTGCCGAGCGTCGCCTGCAGCGAGAGGCCGAGCACCAGGGTCGCGACCGCGCCCGACGCGAGCAGGCTCGGCACCTGCACGCCGAAGCGGTGCAACAGCGCGCCCACCGCGACCGCGTACCCCGCGCCCACCGTCACGTCGCGCGCGATGTCGGGGATCTCGACCCGCGCGCGCGTGAGCAACAAGTGAAAGACCAGCACGGCCGCCAGCAGCACCCCGAGGCAGTGCTCGAACAGCACGCCGACCGCGAACAGGTGGCGCGCGGCGCTTGGCTCGCCGAGCGCGTCGGCGAGCAGCGAGAGCCCCGCCATCCCGACGTACAGCACGAGCAGCGCGATCCCGGAGCGGATGCGCCGCCGCTCCGCCGGCGCGAACCGCCCGACGAGGTACGCGACCAGTACGAGCAGGAAGAACAGCGTGAGCGCCGTCTTCGGCGCCTCTGACATCACCATCGACCGCAGGGGGGCCTCTTGCATCGGCGGCGCGATGTTACTCGCGACAGGGCACGAGGAGGCCAGCCGGGAGCGCGTGACCTCCAGGCGGGAGCGCAGGGAGGCGCCCAGCCTGCGCGTGGGTGAGCAGCGCGACCCCGGCGCCGCCCCGCGCGGCGGCCTGGCAGAGCGCGTCGACGGAGGTGGTCGGATCGACGTCGTGGGCGCCGCGAGGATCGAACGCGCGCAGCGTGATCGTCTCGACGTCCTCCGGGCGGCCGAGCGCGGCGACCCCGGCGAGGTACGAGTAGCTGTCGGGCACGACGAGCACGCGCTCGCCGGGGCGCAGCGCGTCGCGCAGGAGGCGCCCGGTCGCCTCCCATGCGCGCCTGTCTGCCTGTGTGGTTTGGGGCTTTCCCTTCACCCAGCCCGCGGCGACGGCGGCGCCGACCACGAGCAGCAGCGACAGCGCCGGGCGCACGCGCAGCCTCGTCGCGAACACCTCCGGCAGCGTCAGCGCGAAGACCGGGCAGGCGAGCAGCCACACGATGAGCACCGCGCGCTCCGGGTGGTGGGTCGGCGTCGTGCCCCGCGCGGCCGCGATCGCGAGGCCGGCGAGCACCGCGGCGGCGCCCGCGAGCGGCAGGCGCGCGCGTCGGACGCCCTCTCGCCCGAGCGCGGCGACGCCCACCGTCGCGGCGAGCACGTGCGCGGGCGCGCCGAGCAGGGCGGCGCGGGGGAAGGCGAGCGCGTCGGACGCCACGCCGCTCGCCGCGCGAAACTCGGTGACCCGCGAGGAGAACCACGTCGCCGAGCCGTGCGCGACCGCGTTGTGCGCGAGCCACGCCGCCGGACCGAGCAGCGCCGTGACCGCGCCCGCCCCCGCCCGCCCGCGGCCCTCGGGCTCGGCCCACGCGTGCAGCGCGGCGTGCGCGGCGACGACCGGCGAGAGCGGCCACAGCTCGTAGCGCGACCAGCACGCGAGCGTGACGGCCGACGCCGCCGCGAGGTGCGCGCCCGCCGCCGAGCTCGCGAGCGCGAAGCAGCCGAGCGCGGCCGCGAGCAGCTCGGGCACGGTGGCGGCGCCGAGCGCCGGCACGAGCGGGATCGACAGCGGCAAGGTCGCGGCGAAGAAGGCCGACCACGCGCCCAGCCGCAGCCTCGTCGCCGTGAAGAACAGGAGCGCGCCCGACGCCGCGGCCGACGCGACGGCGACCCCGCGCGCGACCTCGAGCGAGCGCCCGAGGAGCATCATCGCGGCGCCGTTGAGCCAGAAAGGGAACGGCAGCCAGCTCGTGCCCGACGGATCGAGCCGCGGCGCCCGCGCGAACGCCTCGGCGATGACGACGCGCGCGTGGTCGTCGTCCGAGAGCTCGTGGAACCCCCGCGCCCGCGCCGCCCACGCCGCCCCCGCCCACGCCGCCGCGACCGCCACGGCGACCGCGATCTGCCGGCCCCGCGCGCTCACTCCGGGTCGATCACGCGCGTCTGACAGCCGAAGCTGATCCGCACCTCGGCCGACGCGTCGGCCTGGATCTTCGCGCACGTCGCCGGGCACGCCTGCACCGTCGTCGGGCTCGTCGGATCGTCGTAGTACCAGCCGCCCTGGGTCGGGCTGCAGTCGGCGAGCGTCTTCGCGTAGCCCACCTGGTCGACGGCGCCCGCGTGGTGGTGCTCGACGTTGACCTTGCCGGAGTCGAAGGCCTGACCAGGCGGCGGCGCGGGGATCTTCCACGTGCAGGAGAGCTGCGCGCCGGTGACGATGGCCTTCGCGAGCTCGTTGAAGATCGGCTGGAAGTCTTGCTTGCAGAGATCGGCCTCGACGCCGCCCGTCAGCTTGACCAGCTCTCGCCACTGTTTTCCCTCGTTGGCGGCCGCGGGGCACGACGAGAAGCAGTAGATGCTGGAGAGCTTGAACCCCGTCATCGTCAAGGGATCGAGCGCGGTCATGTCCTTGATCCAGGTGGGGAGATCGGCCTTCGCGCCGTACGGCGGCGAGGTCGCGTCGTCGTCGGTGACCACGACGACGTGCTTGATCGAATTCTTGCGGAGCATGCCCTGCCAATTCGGGAAGCTGCTCTTCAGCACGAGCAGGGCGTCGGTGCTCGCCACCTCGTCCATGACGTGCAGGTAGTACGGCGCCTTCGAGTCGTTGGGGCAC